>NZ_JBSVVZ010000007.1:0-136053 GCF_054071875.1 Pseudomonas sp. SDO524_S393
GCGTCGGTGCATTTACAACCGCCATCGCAGGCAAGCCAGCTCCCACAGGTTTCAGCGCCAGCAACAACAATCACAATAAGAAAAGGGGCTCACCACGTGACCACGCCAGACACCGGCTTTGCAGAGATCACCCATCGTGAGCAGGGCCTGCGGCGCCAGCTCACTTCCGGCCAGATGAGCATGATCGCCATCGGTGGCGCCATTGGCACCGGACTGTTCATGGGCAGTGCTTACGCCATCGGCTATGCCGGGCCCAGTGTGTTGGTGAGCTACGCCATCGGTGCGTTGATCACCTTGCTGTTGATGGGTTGCCTGGCGGAGATGACGGTGGCCCATTCCACCTCGGGCTCCTTTGGAGCCTACGCCGAGTTCTACATCAGCCCGCTGGCCGGCTTCCTGGTGCGCTATGCCTATTGGGCGGCGATTGTGTTGGCGGTGGGGGCCGAGGTCACGGCGGTGGCGATGTACATGAAATACTGGTTCGCCAACGTGCCGGAGTGGGTGTGGATCGTGTCGTTTTCCAGCGTGTTGATCCTGCTCAATGGGATCAGCGTGAAGACTTTCGGCAACTTCGAATACTGGTTTTCCACGATCAAGATCAGCGCCATCGTGGGCTTCATCCTCCTCGCCGTCTACGTGGTGTTCGGCTCGGGCAACCCGGAGTATGGCGTGCAGAACTACACGGCCCACGACGGCTTTTTCCCCCATGGATTGAGCGGTATGTGGATCGCGGTGATCGTATCGATCTTCAGCTACCTGAGTGTGGAGATGATCGCCGTGGCCGCCGGTGAAGCTGCCGACCCGGAGCAGGCCGTGAAGAAGGCCTTCCGCGCCACCATCGTGCGCCTGGTGGTGTTCTACCTGTTGACCCTGGCGCTGATGCTGGCCATCGTGCCGTGGAACCAGGCCGGGCAGGCTCAGAGCCCATTCGTCACGGTGATGCAGACGCTGGGCATTCCCGGTGCCACCGGGGTGATGAATTTCGTGATCCTGATCGCGGCCCTGTCGGCCATGAACAGCCAGCTCTACATCACCACGCGCATGATGTTCAGCCTGTCCCGTGCCGGTTTTGCGCCCAAGGCCATGGGTGCCTTGAGCAAGCGCGGCATTCCGCTGAACGCGTTGGTGCTCTCCAGCTCGGGCATTGCCCTGGCGACCTTGCTCAACGTGGTTTACCCGGAAAGCTCATTCACGCTGATGATGGCCATTTCCATGTTTGGCGCGATCTTCACCTGGTTCATGATCTTCCTCACGCACTGCTTCTTTCGTCGTTACCGCAAGCGCCATGGCGGGCCGCAGCTGTCGTTCCAGCTGCGCCTGTTTCCCTACAGCACGCTGTTGGGTCTGGTGTTGATGGGCGCGGTGATGATCACCACGTATTTCACCGAAGCGTTCAAGATGACCCTGGTGTTTGGGGTGCCGTTCCTGCTGATTCTGTCGGCGGTGTATTACGGGTTCTTCCGCAAGGGCAGGGCCAGGGCGTCGAACAAGGCTTTGGCGTAACCCGGCAACTGTTCGAATGCGCGCGCGCAGAGCAGCAGCTTTCGGCAGGCCCAGTCTTCTTGCAGGGAGTGGACCTTGAAACGCTGTGCCAGCGGCCAACGCGCCAGTGCCGCCTGGGGAACGATCCCCAGGCCTGCGCCGCCTGAAACCATGCGGATCAACCCGTCAAAGCCCTCGGCGCGGATGCGCGTTTGCAGGCGAAAGCCTGCGTGCAGGGCCTGTTCTTCCAGGTAGACCGTCAAGGCGCTGCTGGCGGTCAAGCCGACGAAATCGTGGTGCAGGCTGTCGATGAAACTGCCGTGGGTGAATGGATGATCCAGTGGTGCAATCAGCACCAGCGGGTCATCGCGAAAGGGCAGGGTCTGCAAACCCTGGGTGTCCACTGCGTCGGAGATGATCCCCAGGTCCGCCGTGCCCTGGCGCAGGGCCTGGGTGATGCGCAGGCTGGGCAGTTCCTGGAGGTCGATTTCGAGGTTGGGATGTTGGCGCAAAAAGTCGGCCAGCAGCTCCGGCAGGTATTCGCTGAGTGCCGTGGTGTTGCACAGCAGGCGCACTTGGCCTTTGACGCCATTGGCATACTCGGCCAGGTCCTGTTGCAAGTGTTCGGCCTGTTGCAGCAGCAGACGCGCGTGACGGGCCAGGGCCTTGCCCGCCGCCGTGGGCGTGACGCCCCGGCGATTGCGCTCCAGGAACTCGATGCCCAGTGACGCTTCCATCGCGCGGATGCGGGCACTGGCGGCGGCCAGGGACAAGTGGCTGCGCGCTGCGCCGGCGGTGATGTTGCCGGCGTCGAGGATGTGCAGGTAAAGGCGCAGGTCGATCAGGTCAAAGTGCATGGTCGGGTTTCTCGGGTGACTGGAATGGCCTCATCGCAGGCAAGCCAGCTCCCACATACATCAAATGTGGGAACTGGCTTGCCTGCGATGACGTCTTTAGCCTCATGCAAAACAAGAGGCTGCCTCAGTATATGGCGAATTTTCGATCCCATCGAAAAGCGCCACAATCGGCCCATGAATACCTTCCTGGCGTTTTACCAAGACATTGGCCCAGCCCTGACTTTGCTGGTGATCGGCACCTTCCTGCTGGCCGGCGCCGTCAAGGGGGTGATCGGCCTGGGCCTGCCCACCGTTGCCATGGGCTTGCTTGGCCTGGCTATGCTCCCGGCGCAGGCTGCGGCCTTGCTGATCATTCCGTCCACAGTGACCAACCTTTGGCAGTTGGCGATCGGCGGGCATTTGGGCGCGCTGCTCAAGCGGCTATGGCCGATGCTGTTGCTGATTTTCTTCGGGACCGGGCTGGGTACGCTGGGGCTGGGCATGAACGGCGCCACTTGGGTGGTGCATGCCCTGGGCGCAGCCTTGCTGCTGTACGCGCTGAGCGGGTTGTTCCTGCCGGTGCTCAAGGTCAAGCCTGCGGCCGAGCGCTGGCTGGGTCCGCTGTGTGGGCTGATCACCGGGATCATTACTTCGGCGACCGGTGTGTTCGTGATTCCGGCGGTGCCGTATCTGCAAGCCCTGGGCTTGAACCGTGATCAATTGGTGCAGGCGCTGGGGCTGTCGTTCACGGTATCGACCCTGGCGCTGGCGGCTGGATTGGCCTGGCGTGGAACCCTGGGCGGTGGCGAAATCAATGCGTCCCTGTTGGCACTGTTGCCCGCGTTGCTGGGCATGTGGCTGGGTCAGGCAGTGCGTCAGCGCATCAGCGCAGTGTTGTTCAAACGGGTGTTTTTCATCGGTATGGCGGTGCTGGGGGGGCATCTGTTGATTAGTGGCTAAAATCAAAAGTACGGCGCTATTCGTGCTTTTTGATCAAAGGTGTTTTGCCGTGCCCCTGCTTATTCCGCAGGGGCAATGCCGATAGCCTGCCTCCAGAAATTTTCAACCTTCTGGATACCCTCCCATGAAAAAAGTACTCCTGCTCAACGGCGGCAAACAATTCGCACACTCCGACGGCCGCTACAACACCACGTTGCATGACGCCGCCGTGGCCCTGTTGGACCGCGCGGGGATCGACGTCAAAGTCACCCATATCGACCAAGGCTATGACGTGGCCGAAGAAGTCGCCAAGTTCCTCTGGGCCGACGTGGTCATCTACCAGATGCCCGGTTGGTGGATGGGCGCGCCGTGGATCGTCAAGAAGTACATGGACGAAGTGTTCACCGAAGGTCACGGCAGCCTCTATGCCAGCGATGGCCGTACCCGGTCCGATGCGTCGCAGAAGTACGGCAGCGGCGGCCTGATCCAAGGCAAACAGTACATGTTGTCCCTGACCTGGAACGCACCGCAGCAAGCCTTCGATGACCCGACCGATTTCTTCGAAGCCAAGGGCGTGGACGCGGTCTACTTCCCGTTCCACAAGGCCAACCAGTTTCTGGGCATGACCGGCCTGCCGACCTTCTTGTGCGTTGACGTGATGAAGCGCCCGGCCATCGAGGCCGACGTGGTGCGTTACGAACAGCACCTGGCGCAGGTGTTCAGTTTCTCGGTGTAAGCTGCTACCCACCGAATACAGAGGACTGCCCGTGAAAGCCCGATCCGATGAGCTACAGATCTTCGTCAGCGTGATTGAGTGCGGCTCGATTTCCGCTGCGGCGGAGCAGGTCGGGCAGACGCCGTCGGCGGTGAGTCGCACCTTGTCGCGCCTGGAGGCCAAGCTCGACACCACGTTGATCAACCGCACCACGCGGCGCATGGACCTGACCGAAGAGGGCAAGTATTTCTTCGAGCAGGCCAAGGTGATCCTGGCGCAGATGGACGAGCTGGAAGAGCGCCTGTCATCCCGTCACAAAAAACCGGCGGGGCGGCTGCGCATCAACGCCGCCGTGCCGTTCGTGCTGCATGGCTTGATCCCGTACATCGCCGAGTTTCGCAGCCTCTACCCGGATATCCAGCTGGAGTTGAACAGCGATGACCTGATCATCGACCTGCTGGAACAAAGCACCGACATCGCGATCCGCATCGGCGTCCTGGCCGACTCCACCTTGCACGCGCGCTCCCTCGGGTGCACGCCGCTGCATATCCTCGCCAGCCCTGAATACCTCAAGCAATACGGCACGCCGACCAGCGTGGCCGAGCTTGCGCAGCATACCTTGCTCGGCTTCACCCAGAGCGACACGCTCAACCACTGGCCGCTGCGCCATGTGGAAGGCGACCGCTGGCTGATCCAGCCGAGCATCGCGGCCTCCAGCGGCGAAACCGTGCGCCACTTGGCGTTGGAGGGGCAGGGCATTTGCTGCCTGTCGAACTTCATGACCATCGCCGATATCGAGGCCGGGCGGTTGGTGCCGGTTCTGGAGGCGTTCAACAGCGGTTATCGCCAGCCGATCCACGCGGTGTTTTATCGCAACTCGCAGTTGGCGTTGCGCATCCAGTGCTTCCTGGACTTCATTCAAGCCAAGCTGGTGCGCTATGCCTGCTGATTCGTGACTATCGCGCAAGACTGATTTGGGCGATGAGGGCTTATTCGGTGGCGCATGGGCCTTGATACTGGGCCCATCACTTACCCAGTCAGGAGAACCTTCCATGAACGTATTCGTTACCGGTGCCGCAGGTTTTATCGGCGGTTCCATCGCCACCGGTCTGGTCCAGGCCGGCCACCGTGTCACCGGCCTGGTGCGCAGTGCCGAGCAAGCAACTGAAATGACCGCTCTGGGCATCACCCCGGTGATCGGCACGCTCGACGATGCCGGCGTATTGACGGAGCAGGCGCAGCAGGCCGATGCGGTGATCAATGCCGCCAGCAGCGATCACCGTGCAGCCGTGGAAACACTGCTGGCGGCATTGAAAGGCTCGAACAAGCCGTTCCTGCACACCAGCGGTTCGAGCATCGTCGGGGACGCGTCGGGTGGTAAATCCAGCGACGTGATCTACTTCGAAGACAACCTGCCGGAGCCAACCGTCGACAAAGCGGCGCGCGTGGCCATCGACAACCTGATCCTCGCCGCTGCGAAAGACGGGGTGAACTCGGCAGTGATCTGCAACACCCTGATCTACGGTCACAGCCTGGGCGTGAAACGCGACAGCGTGCAACTGCCGCGCTTGCTCAAGCAGGCGCGCAAGAGCGGCGTGGTGCGCCATGTGGGCAGCGGACAGAACATCTGGTCCAACGTGCACATCGAAGACGTGGTGGCGCTGTACCTGCTGGCGCTGACCAGGAATGTACCGGGCACGTTCTACTTTGTGGAAAGCAGCGAAGCCTCGTTCGTCGATATGACCACCGCGATTGCCCAGGCCCTGAACCTCGGCCAGCCACAGGATTGGCCACTGGCCGAGGCGGAAGCCGAGTGGGGCTATGAAATGGCCAACTACGGCCTGGGCTCCAACAGCCGGGTGCGTGGCAAGCATGCGCGTGAATTGCTGGGCTGGGCGCCGAAGCGGGCGTCGGTGGTGGAGTGGATTCGCCACGAGATGATTTGATGTTCGCTTGAGACCGGGGGGCTGCCATCGCAGGCAAGCCAGCTCCCACATTTTGAACTGTGAACACGGTCAAGTGTGGGAGCTGGCTTGCCTGCGATGCAGGCGACGCGGTTTTCAACGCTAGCCGCAACCCCTTCAATTCCGTACCATTCCCCGCCTCATCCCCCGCATTACCCTGGTACCCCCATGAACCTCACCCGTCTGCGCGCCGATGCCCTGGCCGGGCTCACCACGTCTTTTGCGTTGCTGCCCGAATGCATCGCCTTTGCCCTGGTGGCCCACCTCAACCCGCTGATGGGGCTCTATGGCGCGTTTATCATCTGTACCCTCACGGCGTTGTTCGGCGGCCGGCCGGGCATGGTCTCGGGTGCCGCCGGTTCGATGGCGGTGGTGATCGTCGCGCTGGTGGTGCAACACGGTGTGGAATACTTGCTGGCGACGGTGTTGCTGGGTGGGTTGATCATGATCGCCTTCGGCCTGCTGCGATTGGGCAAACTGGTGCGCATGGTGCCGCATCCGGTCATGCTCGGCTTCGTCAATGGCCTGGCAATCATCATTGCCCTGGCGCAACTGGAGCATTTCAAAAGCGGTGAGGCCTGGCTCAGCGGCACACCGATGTATGTGATGGTCGGGTTGGTCGCAGCAACCATGGCCATCGTGTATGTGTTGCCACGTCTCACCAAAGCCGTGCCGCCGGCGTTGGTGGCGATCCTCGGCGTGGGCCTGGCGGTGTACCTGCTCGGTCTGCCCACCCGCACCCTCGGCGACATGGCGCACATTGCCGGAGGCCCGCCGACCTTTGCCTTGCCGCAATTGCCCTGGACCCTGGAAACCCTGGGCATCATCGCGCCCTATGCGTTCCTGATGGCCATGGTCGGCCTGCTGGAAACCCTGCTGACCTTGAACCTGACCGACGAAATCACCGAGACCCGTGGCTACCCCGACCGCGAAAGCGTGGCCTTGGGCGCCGCAAATATGGTCTCGGGCTTGTTTGGCGGCATGGGCGGATGCGCGATGATCGGGCAAACCGTGATCAACCTCAGTTCCGGCGGGCGCGGGCGTTTGTCCGGGGTGCTGGCGGGGGTGATGATCCTGCTGTTCATTTTGTTTCTGTCACCGCTGATCGAGCGGATCCCGCTGGCGGCGCTGGTGGGGGTGATGTTCGTGGTGTCCCAGCAGACGTTCGCCTGGGCATCGTTGCGGGTGATCAACAAGGTACCGCTCAACGATGTGCTGGTGATTGCGGCGGTCACCGTGATCACGGTGTTCACCGACCTGGCCACGGCGGTGCTGTGCGGGATCGTGATCGCGGCGCTGAATTTCGCCTGGCAACAGGCGCGCGAACTGTATGCCGATGAGCATCTGCAAGCCGACGGCAGCAAGCTCTACCTGGCTCATGGCACGCTGTTTTTTGCCTCGACCACACCGTTTCTCAACCGCTTCGACCCAGCCAACGACCCGGCGCAGGTGACCCTGGACTGTCGTCATCTGCGCTTTGTCGATTATTCGGCGATTGCTGCGCTGATGACCCTGCGCGAACGCTATGCCAAGGCAGGCAAGCACCTGCGTGTGCTGCACTTGTCCGAGCGCTGCAAGAAACTGCTCAAGCGCGCCCGGGTACAGCACGACTGATCACAGTGGCAGCAGGCTTTCCAGCTCGGCAGCACGGGTCTGGGTCATGTCCAGCACGCAGGCGGCGCCGTTGACCTGATCGATGGTGCCGCCGCTGGCCGAGCCCATGAAGCCGCAGTTGGCGTCACGGTATTTGATCCACAGGCGCTGAACGTTCTGCAATTGCTGCTTTTTATCGCCTTGCTGAAGCTTGATAGCGGCCTGGTAGGCCTTGTTCAGTCGCGCGTCCTGCACCTTGGTTTCGTTGACGTTGCAGGTGACCATCGCGGCCGTGGTGTTGGCGCCATCCAGGCATTTGGTCAGTGCCGGGTTGTCGGCGGCCGACGCGGTACCACTCAGGCCCAGGAACAGGGCGCTGGCGATGAAAGGAACAAGCAGGGATTGACGATTCATTGTTGGTTTTCCTGGTTGGAGGGTGGACGACAGTGCGTCCGCCTTCTATGACTGGACCTGTCGTTTCTAGTTTCAGCGCCGCTTGAATTTCATGTAAGAACGCCCTTCGAATTTTCATGCACGGCTGTCGCACATATCCCACTGCGACAGGGCGTGTCTGTGCGCGAAAATTACTTTCATGAAAATTGAAAAACTACCTCGGTAATGATTTATGAGTTTCACAACCAATTCGACGTGACCCTTTCCGAGGAGTACCGCATGGCCGCATCACCGGGCTTCGGGCTGTTGGCATACGCTGCCATCGCCATCATTGCATTGATCGTGCTGATTGCACGTTACCGGCTCAACCCGTTTATCGTCATCACGTTGGTGTCCATCGGGCTTGCGCTGATGGCCGGGATGCCGGCGGACACCATCATGGGTTCCTACGAGGCGGGGGTCGGCAAGACCCTGGGGCATATCGCGCTGGTGGTGGCGCTGGGCACCATGCTCGGCAAGATGATGGCCGAGTCCGGCGGTGCCGAGCAGGTGGCGCGTACGCTGATCCAGCGGTTTGGCGAGCGCAATGCGCACTGGGCGATGGTGTGCATCGCCTTCCTGGTGGGGCTGCCGCTGTTTTTCGAGGTCGGTTTTGTCTTGCTGGTGCCGATTGCCTTCACTGTGGCGCGCCGCGTGGGCGTGTCGATCCTGATGGTCGGCTTGCCGATGGTCGCCGGTTTGTCGGTGGTGCACGCGCTGGTGCCGCCACACCCGGCGGCGATGATGGCGGTGCTGGCGTACAACGCGTCCGTGGGACAGACCGTGCTGTATGCGATCCTGATCGGGATTCCCACGGCGATCATTGCCGGCCCCGTTTACGCCAAATTCATCGTGCCGCGTATTCAGTTGCCGGCGGAAAACCCGCTGGAACGCCAATTTATCGAGCGCGAGCCGCGTACCCGTCTGCCGAGCTTCACGCTGACAATGGGCACCATCCTGCTGCCAGTGGTGCTGATGATGATCGGCGGTTGGGCCAATGTGATCTCCACGCCGGGCACCGGCTTTAACCAGTTCCTGTTGTTTATCGGCAACTCGGTGATTGCGCTGCTGGTAGCCACGTTGGTGAGTTTCTGGACGCTGGGCCTGGCCCAGGGTTTCAACCGTGAGTCGATCCTCAAGTTCACCAACGAATGCCTGGCGCCGACCGCGAGCATTACGTTGCTGGTGGGGGCAGGCGGCGGTTTGAATCGCATCCTGGTGGATGCCGGTGTGACCAACGAAATCCTGGGTCTGGCCCATGCTTTCCATCTGTCGCCGCTGGTGATGGGCTGGCTGTTCGCGGCGTTGATGCGGGTGGCCACGGGGTCGGCGACGGTGGCCATGACGACTGCATCCGGCGTGGTGGCACCGGTTGCGATGGGCCTGGGTTATCCACACCCTGAATTGCTGGTGCTGGCTACCGGCGCGGGTTCGGTGATCTTTTCCCACGTCAATGACGGCGGCTTCTGGCTGATCAAGGAATACTTCAATATGACGGTGATCCAGACCTTCAAGACCTGGACCGTGCTGGAGACCCTGATTTCCGTGGTCGCTTTCGGTCTTACTTATGGTTTGTCGTGCATTTTGTGATTCGGAGACCCCATGGACATCCTCTACCAGATCCGCGCCCGCCAGGACGCCTTCAGCGCCGGTGAGGGGCGCATCGCCAGGCTGATGCTCGATGACGTGGGCTTTGCCGCGTCGGCCAGTCTGGAAGCGTTGTCTCAACGGGCCGAGGTCAGCACGGCAACCCTGTCGCGTTTTGCCCGCAGTGTGGGTTGTCGGGACTTGCGCGATTTGCGCCTGCAACTGGCCCAGGCCAGCGGCGTGGGCAGCCGCTTCCTGGACCCGGCGGGGCTGCCGGAGCAATCGGCGTTTCATCGGCAGATTCTGGGCGATATCGAGGCGACCCTGCGTCAGCACTTGTCGGGGTTCAATCAGGCAAGTTTTGCCGATGCCGTCAGCCTGCTGGGCAAGGCGCGGATGATCCACGCGTTTGGCATGGGCGGCCCGTCGAGTATGTGCAGCGATGAGTTGCAGGTACGCCTGGTGCGCCTGGGTTATGCCATAGCCGCCTGCCATGACCCGGTCATGATGCGGGTCACCGCGGCGACGCTGGGGCCGGAACATGCGCTGATCCTGTGTTCCTTGACCGGCCTCACCCCCGAGCTGCTGAACGTGGTGGAGCTGGCGCGCAACTATGACGCGCGCATCATTGCCATCACCCTGGCCGATTCGCCTCTGGCGCGATTGGCGGACGTAGTGCTGCCGCTGCAACCGGCCGAAACCAGTTTTATCTACAAACCGACCGCCGCGCGCTACGGCATGCTGCTGGCCATCGACCTGCTCGCCACCGAACTGGCGCTGGCGTTGCCGGACGCCAACCAGGAGCGTCTGCGCCGGATCAAGCTGGCCCTGGACGATTATCGCGGCGGCCCCGACAACCTGCCGCTGGGAGACTGATATGAAGTACGACACGTTGATCCGTCAGGCGCTGATCATCGATGGCAGCAACACGCCCGGCTACGTGGCTGATGTGGGCTTGCTTGATGGGCGCATCAATACGATCGGCGACTTGTCTGCGGCGACGGCGACGGACGAAATCGACGCCCGTGGCCGCGTGCTGGCGCCGGGGTTCATCGACGTGCACACCCATGACGACACCGTGGTGATCCGCCAGCCGCAGATGCTGCCCAAGCTCAGCCAGGGCGTGACCACGGTGATTGTCGGCAACTGTGGCATCAGTGCGTCGCCGGTGACGTTGCGCAGTGATCCGCCGGACCCGATGAACCTGTTGGGCAGCGCTTCGGCATTTGTCTACCCGCGCTTCAGCGATTATCGGGCGGCTGTCGAAAAGGCTCATCCGGCGGTCAACGTCGCTGCGTTGATCGGCCACACGGCGCTGCGCAGCAACCATATGGACGACCTTCATTGCACGGCTTCAGCGGATGAAATCGCCGCCATGCGTGTGCAGTTGCAAGAGAGTCTCGAAGCCGGTGCCCTCGGTTTATCCACCGGCCTGGCCTACGCCAGCGCTTTCAACGCCGAGACCGACGAGGTGCTGCAACTGAGTGAAGCGCTCACCGCGTTCGGCGCGGTGTACACCACCCATTTGCGCAGTGAGTTCGAACCGGTGCTGGAGGCCATGGACGAGGCGTTCCTGATCGGTCGGCATGCCAAGGCGCCGGTGATCATTTCCCACCTCAAATGTGCCGGCGCGGGCAACTGGGGGCGTAGTCCGCAGTTGCTGGCATCGCTGGAGCAGGCGGCGAAAACTCATCCGGTGGGCTGTGACTGCTACCCCTATGCGGCCAGTTCCTCGACCCTGGATCTCAAACAGGTGACCGATGCGTTTCGGATCACCATCACCTGGTCGACGCCGCACCCGGAAATGGGCGGGCGCGATTTGCAGGACATTGCCGCCGAGTGGGACGTTTCGCTGATGGACGCCGCCCGCCGGCTACAACCTGCGGGGGCGGTGTACTACGGGATGGATGAGGCGGATGTGCGGCGTATCCTCGCGCATCCGTTGTCGATGGTGGGCTCGGACGGGTTGCCGGAGGATCCGTTCCCGCACCCCCGCTTATGGGGCGCGTTCCCACGGGTACTCGGCCATTTCAGCCGGGATGTGGGGTTGTTTCCACTGCACACGGCCGTACACAAGATGACCGGCTTGTCGGCGGCGCGATTTGGCTTGGCCGAGCGTGGCGAAATCCGTGAAGGGCACTGGGCTGACCTGGTGTTGTTCGACCCGGTACGCGTGCGCGATGTGGCCGATTTCAAGGCGCCGCAGCGAGCCGCGGAGGGCATTGACGGGGTGTGGGTCAACGGCGTGTTGAGCTACCGCGACGGGCAGGCGAACGGTCAGCGGCCAGGTCGGTTCCTGGCGCGCAGCGGGGATTTGCGGCGTGGGTTTTCGTCTCTATAGTGAGCGTTCTCAAAAACGGAGCGGTTGCCATGCACTTAGGAAAAGTCATCCCCATCCTGCGGATTTTCGACGAGGCCAAGGCCTTGGAGTTTTACGTCGATTTCCTGGGATTCAAAGTGGATTGGCAACATCGTTTCGAGGCGAATTTCCCGCTGTATCTGCAAGTGTCCTTGGGTGAATGCGTACTGCATTTGAGTGAGCACCATGGCGATGCGTCGCCGGGCGCGGCGGTGCGGATTCAGGCGCAGGGTGTGGACGCGTACCAGCAGCAGTTGCTGAGCAAGGATTACCGTTATGCCAAGCCCGGGGTCGAAGAAACGCCTTGGGGCTCGCGTGAGATGAGCATCAAGGATCCGTTCGGGAACCGGGTGGTGTTTGTCGAGGAAGGCGAGGGCTGAGGGGAAATCCCAGGCAATAAAAAACCGCCTTGATAGGGCGGTTTTTTTGCAAACCCAGTTAGTGGCTGGGGTTGCTGTCTCAAAGATGCGTTGACCCGCAGGCCGATACTACCGCCGGTCATTTTATCGCGCAAGGTTGGGCGATGGTCGGCACCGATAACCTTAAACGTTTCATGATGTCGATTTTCACTGCAAAAGTTTGCAATAACTCTTCGACTCAGATACTGGATATTTGACCAATGTCTGTCACACCTTCATGGCGTATTTTGGTTAGGCTTCACCCTGTTCTGCGTTTGTTGCTTTTAGGTGAGTCGGGCACGCGCGCGCGAGTTTTTGGACTGATCGCCACGGGCTAGTAATCCGTGCCGGATTAATGCGAGAAGCCCACTAGCCCGGCCGCCTCAAAGATGCGATGACCCGCGTCCAAAGGCCCACATGTTCCGGTAAGTGCGCTGGAGGTAAGGCCTAACTCACGGAGGGCCGAGTATGTCTAAGTTTGCACGACGTACGTGGAACCTCGTAGTGAACTGCCTGCGTGCTTATCACGTCTGGAAGTTCCTGCGGGACAGCTTCGATGACCGCTAAGGTCTGAGAAGTGGAGCCGCCCCGGTTTAGGCCGAGGCGGCTTTTTGGTTTGTCAAACGCGGAAATGGCTGACCATCTGCTGCAACTGGCTGCCCAGACGCGCCAGCTCCACGCTGGACTTGGCCGTCTCGTCACTCGCAGTGGCGGTCTGCTCGGACACATCGCGCACGTTCACGATACTGCGGCTGATTTCTTCGGCCACGGCACTTTGCTGCTCGGCGGCTGCGGCGATCTGCTGGTTCATCGACTGGATATTCGACACGGTGCGGGTGATGTTTTCCAGGGAGGCGCCGGCCTTGCGCGTCAGCTCGACGCTGCTGTCGGTGAGGCTGCGGCTGTTGTTCATCACAGTGGCCACTTGCTGCGTGCCGTTTTGCAGACCGGCCACCAGGCCTTCGATTTCCTCGGTGGATTTTTGCGTGCGTTGGGCCAGGCCACGGACCTCGTCGGCGACCACGGCAAACCCACGGCCGGCTTCACCGGCACGAGCCGCTTCGATGGCGGCGTTGAGGGCCAGCAGGTTGGTCTGCTCGGCCACCGCCTTGATCACGTCCATCACGCTGCCGATCTTGTTGCTCTCCTGCTGCAGGTGCGTCATGGCATCGGTCGAGCGCGCCACTTCGTCTGCCAGGCGTTCGATCTGGGCGATGGCTTCGGCCACCACCTTGTCGCCTTCGCGGGCCTGGCCGTCGGCATCGGAGGCGGCTTGTGAAGCCTGTTCAGCGTTACGGGCCACTTCCTGCACGGTGGCGGTCATTTCATGCATGGCGGTGGCGACCTGATCGGTCTCGACTTTCTGGCTGTTCACGCCGGCACTGGTCTGTTCGGTCACGGCCGACAACTCTTCAGCGGCGCTGGATATCTGCATCACGCCATCGCGAATTCCGCTGATCAGTTCACGCAGGGTCGTGCCCATGCGTTGGATGCCTTGTTGCAGCACGCCCAGCTCGTCACGGCGGGTGACCTGGATGTTGTGGCTCAGATCGCCGGACGCGATGCGTTCGACCACGACCAGGGTTTCCTGCAACGGGCGAGTGATCTGGCGGGTGATGACCACGGCCGCGATGATGCCCACCAGCAGTGCCAGCAGTGTGCTGATCAATTGCAGGCTGCGCGCCTGGCTGCTTTCAGCGTCGCGGCGCTCCAACTGGATGTCGTAGAGCTTGTCGCTGATGGTGACGATTTCGTTGCCTTGGGTGGTCATTTCCGCACGGGCGGCCACGATGTTGGCGTTGGCTGCCTTGTAGTTCTGCACGGCGGTGCGATAGGCGCCCAACGCGGTTTCCAGCGAGGTCAGCGCGCTTTGCTGGCTGGCACCGAAGACGGCGCTGAGGTCTTTCAAGCCGTTGATGGTTTTTTCGATCTGTGCGGCGGCGCGGGCTTCGGTGTCTGGATTGACGTTGCCGGTGTAGCCGCGCACTTCGTAGCGCGACAGCTGGAACTGCATTTTTGCGTCGGCCACTGCCTGGAATTGGGCAAAACGCTCCGCGCTGTCGTCCATTTGTTTCACGCTGGTTTCCAGCGTGGTGATCTGAGCGTTGGCAATATCGGCCTTGTCGCCCATGGTTTGCCGGGAGGCGTTGCCATTACGGTAGGCCTCGCGCATTTTGTTCAAGGACTGCTGGTACGCCGTGATGATTGCTTTCTGCTCATTGAGCAGCTTGAGGTTTTCAGGGCTCTTGAAGCTGTTCAGCAGTTTTTGTTGCAGGGCGATGAAGGCGTCCAGGTTGGTCTGCACGTTCTGCGCGGTGGTTTCGTCGCCGTTGGCCAGCATGTATTGCAGGCGAGCCACACGCAGCTTGGTCAGGGAGGAGTTGAGCTGGGTGATGTCGCTCATCCAGTTGCTGCGGTCGATCAGGCCACCCAGGCTGGTCCAGCTGGTCAGCGCCAGGATGGAGGTAAGGACCAGCACCAGGCCGAAGCCCAGGCCGAGTTTGAGGTTGACGCTGATGTTGCCGAACCAGCTATTCATCGAATGCTCCGCAAGTTGATGTCTGTCTGCTGGACGGTCTTGTTGTTTGAGCCAGCCAAAGTATGTAGATGGGTATCGGCGGCGATACATGATTCTGAAATGACTTTTTCGGCTGGGGGGTAAAACAGGCCCCCTGCCCGATGAACGGGCAGGGGGCTGGCGGCCTATCCCGCCACGAGTGTCAGCCCCATGCCTCTTGGAGGGGAGGCCTTGAGCGCTTCGACCAATTGAGAAAGGTAGTAGAAGCGTAATGGCCTGAAGGATTCCCAGCGCTCAACGAAATACTGACCCTTTTCGTCGATTTGAATCGGTGTGGTGAGAATTTCATGACTACGCGAAAAATGCACCAGGTTGACCTCGTTGGCGCTGGGGCGCTCGATGAAGAAGTGCCCGGGTGCCGTCAGCCTGCTGCGGTCCGGCGGCGGTTCGACGGGGAGAGGCAGCGGCCGCCCTGCAATGCCCACTTCGACGCGGTAGTCGCTGCGCAAGGCCACGCCGTAGCTGTCATCAACCGATTGCCAGCCAGCGCTGTGCAATGGCTTGGCCAATTGCGGTGTGGTGTCACGCACATGGAGGCTGACGGCATCCTGCAACTGCGCGATGCCCGGTACACCGACATACATGTCCGTGTGTGCACTGCCCATGAACGCCACCCACTTATGTGGACCAAGGGCCTGTTGGTCCGAGCTGATCATCTGGTTGGCAAAGTAGCTGAACAGCCGGGCACGGTTGTTATCCCCACTGAGCCCCTTGATGTGATAACTGGCGGTGCAGTCCAGCGCGCGGATGCGGATCCCGTGTTTATTGGCAGCCTTGACCACTTGGGTGAAGCTGTCCGGGCCCTGGTATCGCGGCATATGGCCGGCGTCCATACCGAGCAGGTAATTTTCCAGAATGGGCGGCATTTTCAGCGTGCGCTGGTAAGTCTCCAGTGCGGCCTGGTGCAGGTCGGTGAGCAGATGCTCCATGTATAGCGTCTTGACCCCCTGTTTTTTCAGGTGCTTGAAGTTGTCGATCAGCAGCCGCTTGCTGGCGCGGGCACTGTGGGCTTCGCCGATGACCAGCCCGAGTTTTTGTTGGTACAGCCGCTCGATGAACACGGTTTCACTGCTGGTCGTGGCCAGGTTTGCCGGCACATTGCGTGGGGGCACTGTGAAATCGCTGAAAAATGCCTTGGCCTCTTCCGAAAGCCGCTGCCGGGTTTGGCTGAAGGTGGATTGCGCGGCAGCATGTCGGGGGGTGGAAATTGAATAGCGAGTGTCGAGGCCGCGATGGGTCTGCCTGATCAGGTTGATATCGCTGCGAATGCCCGGGGGGAGGTCGAACACGGCATAGTGGCTGACAGCGATTGCCGGCGTGCCCGATGTGCCGGGTGTGCGCAACGTGACGTGGGTGGTTGGCAGAGCCAGGGTGAAGTCACCGCGGGACTGTGCGCCAGTGGCGGTGTCGGGCCACACGCCGATGCGTTGGCCGGGTGCGGCATCTTCAACCCGCAGGGCCGGGGTGTTTTGCAGATCTGCCAGGCCTGCGGCCTGTTCATAAGTGCCCAGGCGGTTGGAGTCCACCAGCGCCACCCAGCCTTCGCCGGGGTTGTCTTTCAGGTTTTGTTCAATCACCGAGTGGGAGTAGAAATTGCGCAGCTTGCTGCTGCGGGGAATGAGGCGCGGACCATCCTCCAGAGCCAGTACGTGCTCCATATGGTACGAGGCGGACCCGTCGATGCCATCGATGGCGATATTCAAGCGTTGGGTTTCCAGCAGCAATTTTCGATAAGTGAAAGGGGCATCGGCCGTGAGTCCCAGGGTTTGATCGACTTGCATCAGATGCCGTTCGACCTGTGCCAGCGCCTGAGCCTTGCTGCCGCCGAGCTGGTTGTTAAGAATCTTCAGCTTGCGATGGAACAGGTCGCGAGGCAGGTTTTCGATGTAGACGCGCTTGAGCCCCTGTTCGGCCAACGCAGGCAATTGTTCGATCAACAGTTGTTTGCTGGCAATGGAGCTGTCGAGGGCGCCGATGATCAGGCGCTTGTTGCGATTGAACAGGGTTTTGAGGATATCTACAGGCGCGGCTTCGACCGCGAATACGGGCAAGGGGGATTTGGGCGCGGCAACGGGCAACGCCGAAAAGAACGCCTCGGCGCGCTGGTTCAGCAGCTCGATCTGTTTGGCGTACGCCGTGCGCAAGGGGGCCGCTTCGGTGAAGGCCTTACCCTGGGCTGCACCGGCAAAGTCGGCCTCCATATCCTGAAAATGGGTCTTGAACTCCGGGTCGAGCAGCGCGCGGAAGGTCTTGGCCTGGTCGGGCCCTACGTCGAATACTTCCAGCGGGCTGCTCTCATCGGCCAGCAGTTTTTCGTACTTCTTGCGCCCGCCACCGATCACACCGGAACGTACCCATCGGCCGTCGGCATTGCGGCTGACCAACCGTGCGGTGGACAGCAACTGGCCGCTCTGCGGGTCATGGCGATACAGCAAATAGCGACCCAATGCATCCGGGGTGTTTGACGCCCACAGCGAACTCCCGTCAAACAACACCGGTTGCATACCCTCGGGCTTGAGCACCGCCATCTGGCTGATCAGCGCGTTGTCGACGGCATGCGTGCTGGTGCGGATGGTCGGGCGCAGTGACTTGAAGACGCCCTTCAACGCCGGACGCACGTCGAACAACAGCGCGCCACCCACGTTGGCCAGGTAACCGAGGTAGTGTTGCAGGGCGCTGTCTTTGTCGTTCTGGTGGTAGGCATTCAGGGCGAGCATGGCGTCCTTGAAGGCCAGCAGCCCGCCCAGGGTCAGGCTGAGTAACGGGAAGGGCATGGTGGCCACGGCGGTCAGCCACTCGACGCAGGTCCACAGAATACCGGTGATCATCTGAAGCCGATTGGCCGTAGTGGCGTGCACGTCATCAATCTTGCGCTGCAGGTTCATGTTGTAGAACTCATGGCGCAGATCGGTCAGTGTGGTGCTGGGCCGGATGCTGTCATACCGTGCAGGGCTCGGGGTGGAGCGGTTGATTTCGGCGGGCAACCCTTCGCGAGCGGTTTTCAGGAACAGCGCAACCCGCGCCACTGACGGCAACGGTACCCGCGCGCACCAGTAAGCAGGCATGCCCTCGACTTTTTTGAGCAGGTAGTTGAACAGCCTGGCCTCGCGCCAACCAATGCCGTCTGGCGCATTGGGGGTGTAAAGCAATATCGGGTTGTCGCCGTGGCTGAACAGGTAATTGCCGATGACCCAGTCCCCATCAATGGACAGCCGGTGCACCCTGTAGGTGTTGCGCTCGAGGGGGCTGCTGTCGCACAGACCGTCAATGGCCTTCTCCAGCCAGGCCAGGTCAGCCGAAGTGATGTGACCTTGCAGGCGGGATTCCAGAGCGGCGCCTTTCATTTGTAGCTGCACGATTGCCAGCACGGCATTGCGTCGTTCGCCATAACCCGGGCTGTCACTGTTTTGCAGGCGCCGGCGGATTTCGTCAGTGTAGCGTTGGCCGATCCACACGCCCGTGACGGAGCGTGCAACCTTCTGCGCTGTCAACGGGCTCAGGTCAACACCGGGCGGGCCGCGGAAGGTCGCAGAGGCTGAAAATTTTTCATTGATAAAGCCGATGCCATCCTCATACCCGTCGCGGTACAGCGTGGTGTAAGACACTGGCGCCGGCCCAGCGCCGATCAGTGGTTTGGGGGCATAGGCAAATACGGTGTCCGGGTCAATATCGTTTTGCTGGCGACCTAACAGTCGGTTGAGGCTGAGCCTGGCTTGTTCATGCAGGTAGCGTTCAAACGTGGGGACGCTGGATTCAGCATCTGGCCTTGCGTTATAGACACGCAGTGCGCCGGCCGCATCGTCGGCCAGGCTTGCCAGGCGGCTGCGATCATTGACAGAGGCCCTGCGGTACCAGGCCGGCGAGCTGAACTCGTAGTCATCCAACAGTATTGCCAACCGGTGCGCAGTTATCGCTTCCAGGCAATCGGTATAGGCGCTCGGTTTGCCAAAGGTCACCTCCAGGTGCTCGTTGGCGTCAGGGCGCCGGCTGATGCTGCGCAGGAAATCGTGCATTTTTGGCTTGAAACGCTGCGGCACTTGCTCCAGCAGGTAATCGATCATGGTGCGCCCCTTGAGGCGAGCCGTACTGCCTGTCCAGCCGATGATGTGGGTCTGGCACTCACGTAGCGTGCTGAACGCAATGAACTGTTGGGCGCTCGGCGCATCGGGCGTACACAGCAGCACGCGCGTGATCCGGCCCTGGCCGTCTGCTTCGCGCAGCAGCCACAGGTCCTTTAGTTGTGCGCCGTGAAGCCACACGGTTTGGGCGTGCAACTGTTGGCTCGGCTGTTTTTGCAGGTCTTCGAAGCGTCGGAAATCATCCGGGGCCAGATGGCCTTGCAGCCTGGCGATGTGGGCCATGAGTACGAGGCGTTGATCAAAGAAGCTGCGTGCGGCCAGCTTGATTTGTGGAGTGGCCAATGCTGTTTTCAGCGTGCTGGCGAAGTCCAGACGCGGTTGCAGGTCTTGCAGCAGCATGAGCAGGGTTTGCACGTTGAGGTGAGCGTGGGCCACACCCAGTGGCGCACCGGCGTAGCTCAGGGTACTGCGCTGGAGGAACGCCGAGCCGGGTGTGCTGTCGCCAGGGTGCAGACCGCGCAGGGCCAATTCCACCAATGAGCGTTGCTGGTTGTAGGTGCCGACCCGAGGCACCGTACGAACGGTGGTGATGTGCAGCAGGTCTGGGTCCAGGTCGTGGATATCCAGCTCATCTGCCAACTGCTCGGCCCATTGATGGCGGGCCAGTGCTTGAGGTGTCGCGGCGGGGCCGAGCAGATCGAGGAACGCGAGGCGAGCCCTGTTGTAGTGGTGCAGGTGCTGGTCGATGGTCGTGCGCTCAAGCTTGTTGGCGCTGCGATACCAGTCGGGCAGGGCGTTGAACAGGTTGCGTTCCAGCAGGCGCTGCGCGCGAAAGTCCAGGCGCGCCGTGAGGTCGGGCAGCGCGGCGTGGAGAGCGCTGTCGAGGTGCTGTTTGAGCTGGGTGGCGTTCAGCTGAGCGTTCTCGGCCAAGGCCAGGGCGTGGTGGATGTCTTTTTTGCGCTTGTCGAGCAGGGCTTGATAGGCGTATTCGAACAGCGGTTGACCGGTGATCGGTTGCAGTGCCAGCGGCCAGATATCGGTGACGGTCAAGTGTTGATAGCGCACTGGCAAATGACGACTGAATTCAGCGTGGCTGCTGCGCAGTGTCATGGCTTGCAGCAGGCCGCGGTCGAGTTCTTGCAAGGTAGCGAAGGCTTCCAGCCCGCGTGAGGGCGTGAAGAGCAGCACCGGCCCGACGCCCGCGTCGCCGCTCAGGCTGTCAACACGTGGGTTGGCCTGGCGTGTCAGCACGAACGCCCCGGCGAACTCGATGCGCTCGTCCTGGTAATCGAAGGTCAAGGCGTACAGGCCGGGGCGTAACGCCGGAGGTCGGGAGCAGTCTTCCAGCATCTGCAGGTCGGAGGGGGATAGCAGGGCATCACTGACGTTAAGTCGGGTTTCCTGTTCCAGCGCTTTGATGCCGGCGGTGTCGGTCAGGTAGGTCTTGCGGCTCTGGCCATTGACGGCACTGGTGTCATCCAGATCTTGCAGTTGGGTGTCGAGGCGGGTTTTCAGTTGGCTCAGTTGGCTGGGGTCGCTCAGGTCCAGTGCCTGGTAAAAGGCGCTGGCCTGAGTCATGTAGGCCAGGTTGATGCGCTTGAGGGTGGTGTTGAGGGTGTCCAGTGCCAGCCGCTCGGCTGGCAGGGTGACGGGGCGCCGACTGTAAGGGCGCAGTGTCGGATCGATTTCCAGCAGATGGCTATGGATTTGTTGCAGGGCAAGCGGGTTATTCTGCGTACTCATCGGTACGGTCCCAGGGTGATGAATGGAATCACCAGCATGGTCGGCGGCGGCTTGTGCCCGGCTGTAGATAGCTATGCCGTGACGCTCATCAAGGTTGGGTGTTGTGTGCTAGTCTGCTGGCCCTTTTAGATCTGGAGGGCACGGTAAATCGTGCCCTCCTACAGCGGAGCACCTTCATGTCCGAAGTTAATCTGTCCACCGATGAAACCCGTGTCAGCTACGGTATTGGCCGTCAACTGGGCGACCAACTGCGCGACAACCCGCCACCGGGCGTGAGCATCGACGCGATCCTCGCCGGCCTGACCGATGCTTTCGCCGGCAAGCCAAGCCGTGTGGACCAAGAGCAAATGGCTGCCAGCTTCAAGGTCATCCGCGAAATCATGCAAGCCGAAGCGGCTGCCAAGGCTGAAGCGGCTGCTGGCGCTGGCCTGGCATTTTTGGCTGAAAACGCCAAGCGTGATGGCATCACCACCCTGGCTTCCGGTCTGCAATTTGAAGTGCTGACCGCTGGTACTGGCGCCAAGCCAACCCGTGAAGACCAAGTGCGTACTCACTACCACGGCACCCTGATCGACGGCACTGTGTTCGACAGCTCCTACGAGCGCGGCCAGCCTGCAGAATTCCCGGTCGGCGGCGTGATCGCCGGCTGGACTGAAGCCCTGCAACTGATGAATGCCGGCAGCAAATGGCGCCTGTACGTGCCGAGCGAACTGGCGTACGGCGCTCAAGGCGTTGGCAGCATCCCGCCGCACAGCGTGCTGGTGTTTGACGTCGAGTTGCTTGACGTTCTGTAAGACCTGCTTCCCCGCTGTAGGTGGGAGCTGGCTTGCCTGCGATAGCATCACCTCGGTGAGACGTCAGACCGAGTCGTCTGCATCGCGGGCAAGCCCGCTCCCACAAAAAGCTCAATCCCGCAGGCTGGGCTCATGGATGAAACTTGCCATTCAACTCCGTGGCCGGGCGCAACGCTCGGGCATAGCAGAACAGAAACAGGTTGCGCACCACCTCCTTGAGCACCCCAGGTTCGCTGGAGCTCAGTCCGCTGACGTCCAGATCACCCTGATCCTGCAGCTCATGCAGCGCTTCTTCTTCCAGTACCGCACAGACTTCGCCGGTTTCCCGGTGCAGGATCCGCAGGTAAGGATGAGGGCGGTCCAGCCAGGCATCTATCAAATAAGTCATGGGTCGCATCTCCTTGATGGGTTTCAATGAGAATAATTCTTATTCGTAGAATAGCAAGTGCCTATTGGCGGATTCTGGATTTTTCTGTGTGGATATTGCGCGGGATCAACGGGAAGGGCGAAACGCCATCCCGCGACGGGCGCGGGATGGAAGCAGCAGGTTCAGACCTTGCGGACGAACTCGGACTTGAGCTTCATCGGACCGATACCGTCGATCTTGCAATCGATATCGTGGTCGCCGTCGCACAGGCGGATGTTCTTGACCTTGGTTCCGACCTTGACCACAAGCGAAGTGCCCTTGACCTTGAGGTCCTTGATCACGGTGATGGTGTCGCCGTCCTGCAGCACATTGCCTACAGCGTCTTTCTTCACGGTTTCATCGCCAGCGGCTTCGGCCTCGCCGTTGACGGACCACTCATGGGCGCATTCCGGGCAGATCAGCTGGGCGCCGTCTTCGTAGGTGTATTCGGAATTGCATTTCGGGCAGGGTGGCAGCGTGCTCACTAAGTCTCCTTGAGAGTCAGGATGGCTAAAGGGCGCACATTGTATAGGGTTTATTGCAGTTAGGGCGAGGCGCCTCAGGACCTTGGGGGAGCCGGGCTTGCCCGCGATGCAGGCACCACGGTGTATCAGCAATACAGAGGCGATGCTATCGCAGGCAAGCCAGCTCCCACATGAAGCAGGGGGAGTATCAGTGCGTACGGGCTACCGCAAACTCACTCAGCTCGACCAGGGCATCCCGGTATTCACTGGCTGGAATCACTTCCAGGCACTGGATGGCACGGGCCACATAGTCACGCGCCAGTTGTGCGGTGTAGTCCAGGGAGCCCGAAGCTTCCACGGCGGCGCGGATGCTTTCCAGGTCCTCGATCCCGCCTTTCTGGATCGCCTTGCGCACCAGGGCCGCCTGTTCCGGCGTGCCTTCGCGCATGGTGTAGATCAGCGGCAGGGTCGGTTTGCCTTCGGCCAGGTCGTCACCGACGTTCTTGCCCAGGGTTTCGGCATCGCCACGGTAGTCGAGCAGGTCGTCCACCAACTGGAAGGCCACGCCCAGGTGGTCGCCAAAGGTGCGCAGCGCTTCGGCCTGTTCGGTCGTGGCGCCGGCCAGTGCGGCGGCACTGTGGGTCGATGCCTCGAAAAGCATTGCGGTCTTGCCGCGGATCACTTCCATGTAGGTTTCTTCGGTCGTGCTGGCGTCGCGGACCTTCGACAGCTGCAGCACTTCACCTTCAGCGATGATGCGCGTGGCCTGTGAAAGAATCTTCATCACCGGCATCGAGCCGAGTTCAACCATCATTTCGAACGAGCGCGAATACAGGAAATCGCCCACCAACACGCTGGGTGCGTTGCCCCACATGGCGTTGGCGGTCTCGCGGCCACGGCGCATGCCGGACATGTCGACCACATCGTCATGCAGCAGGGTAGCGGTGTGCAGGAACTCGATGGTGGCGGCGAGCAAGCGCAGGTCATCGCCTTCGCGACCCAAGGCCTTGCCACACAGCAACACTAATAAAGGACGCAGGCGTTTACCGCCCGCCGACGTAATGTAGTCGCCGATTTTGGAGACCAGCGGCACTTTGGACGTCAGCTGCTGCTTGATGATGCCGTCGACGGCGCTAAAATCGTCCGCGACCGCGCGGTAGAAAGCTTGGGGTTGCATCAGCGACAGTCGCTCCAGAAGGGTTGCGCGGCATGCTAGGACCCTGACCCCCGGGTGTCAAGGCGCGATGGGCGGCTACTTGCAACGTATCAAAGCCTTGCGTACAATCGCGCACCCTGAACTTCCTGGGCAGCACCTGCCTTACGCAATTGCATTCGGGACGTCCATCCCATGCAGCCATGCCAGCCAATACCTTTTCTTATAAAGCGCTGGGTGAGCAGGATTATCGGAGAAATACCATGTCGTATGCAGTAATTGTTACTGGTGGCAAGCAATACAAGGTCGCCCCAGGTGAATACCTGAAGATCGAAAAACTGGAAGTCGCTACTGGCGAATCCGTTACTTTTGATCGCGTTCTGTTGGTCGCCAATGGCGATGACGTGAACATCGGCGCTCCAGTCGTTGCTGGCGCTACCGTTGTGGCTGAAGTGATCTCCCAAGGTCGTCACGATAAAGTCCGCATCATCAAGTTCCGTCGTCGTAAGCACCACATGAAGCGTATGGGCCACCGCCAGTGGTACACCGAGATCAAAATCACCGGTATTCAGGCTTAATTTCAGCCTAATTCCTCACTAGGAGAATTGACTCATGGCACACAAAAAAGCTGGTGGTAGTACCCGTAACGGTCGCGACTCAGAAGCCAAACGCCTTGGCGTGAAGATGTATGGCGGCCAGGCTATCAAAGCGGGCAACATCATCGTGCGTCAGCGCGGCACCCAATTCCACGCTGGCTACGGCGTTGGTATGGGTAAAGATCACACTCTCTTCGCTAAAGTCGAAGGCGTGATCAAGTTCGAAGTAAAAGGCGCCTTCGGTCGTCGTTACGTAAGCGTTATCGCAGCTTAATTGCGAGATCGCTGGAAAAGCCCTGTCTTGCGACGGGGCTTTTTCGTTTGTGGAGTGAGTCTCTTGCAAAGCTGTCTGTAATGAGCTCAAGCGCTGGATTTGCGGTCGTTGATTGAGGTCGCTGCGCTCATTTTTGCAAGAGTCTTATGTCTTGGTTTCTTAAGCTCGTCCATGCGACGAGAGGCGTTTTGTTATGAAGTTCGTTGATGAAGTTTCCATCCGAGTAAAAGCTGGCGACGGCGGTAACGGTTGCATGAGTTTCCGTCGCGAAAAATTCATCGAAAACGGTGGCCCGAACGGCGGTGACGGCGGTGACGGCGGGTCCATCTTCATGATGGCCGATGAAAACCTCAACACCTTGGTCGACTACCGCTACACCCGGCACTTCGATGCCGAGCGTGGCTCCAACGGTGGCAGCACCGACTGCACCGGCAAAAAGGGTGAAGACCTGATCCTGCGCGTACCGGTCGGTACCACGATCATCGACTCGGCCACCCAGGAAGTCATCGGTGACCTGACCAAGGCCGGTCAGAAACTGATGGTGGTACAGGGCGGTTGGCACGGCCTGGGCAACACCCGTTTCAAATCCAGCACCAACCGTGCGCCACGCCAGACCACGCCAGGCAAGCCGGGCGAGCAGCGTGACCTCAAGCTGGAAATGAAAGTGTTGGCAGACGTCGGTTTGCTGGGCTTGCCGAACGCCGGCAAAAGTACCTTTATCCGCTCGGTATCGGCCGCCAAGCCAAAAGTTGCCGACTACCCGTTCACCACCCTGGTACCCAACCTGGGCGTGGTCAGCGTCGATCGCTGGAAAAGCTTTGTGATCGCCGACATTCCTGGCCTGATCGAAGGCGCTTCCGACGGCGCAGGCCTGGGTATCCGCTTCCTCAAGCACCTGGCGCGTACTCGTTTGCTGTTGCACCTCGTGGATATGGCGCCGCTGGATGAAAGCAGCGCGCCGGATGCCGCCGAAGTCATCGTCAACGAACTGGCCAAATTCAGCCCCTCCCTGGCCGAACGCGATCGCTGGCTGGTGCTGAACAAATGCGACCAGATCCTTGAAGAAGAGCACGAAGCGCGCGTCAAGGAAATCGTCGACCGCCTGGAGTGGACGGGCCCGGTCTACGTGATCTCGGCCATCGCCAAAGAAGGCACCGAGCGCCTGACCCGCGACATCATGCGCTACCTCGAAGACCGTGCCGACCGCCTGGCGGCCGACCCGGTGTTCAAGGCCGAACTCGCCGATCTCGACCAGCGCATCGAAGACGAAGCCCGCGCTCAACTGCAGGCTCTGGACGACCAGCGTGCCCTGCGCCGCAGTGGCGTGAAGTCGGTCCATGACATCGGTGACGACGATTGGGACGAGGAAGATGTGGATGATGAAGATGGTCCGGAAATCATTTACGTGCGCGACTGATCCGTTGCGATAAACTTGAACGCCGCTCCCTGGAGCGGCGTTTTGGTATCCGGGTATAACGTTATGGGCCGCGCTGGGTCGCGCGGTCCTCTAGCCAAGGTTGAAGATGATGCGGAGCAAAGTGACGGGTGCGCAGCGCTGGGTCGTGAAGATCGGCAGTGCGCTGCTGACGGCGGACGGCAAGGGGCTGGACCGCACGGCGATGAGCGTGTGGGTCGAGCAGATGGTGGCCTTGCATGAGGCCGGCGTGGAACTGGTATTGGTCTCTTCCGGGGCTGTGGCCGCCGGGATGAGCCGCCTCGGCTGGACCGCGCGACCCAGCGCGATGCACGAGCTGCAAGCCGCCGCCGCCATCGGCCAGATGGGTCTGGTGCAAGCCTGGGAATCCAGCTTCGCCGAGCACGGCCGCCACACGGCGCAGATCCTGCTGACCCACGACGACCTGTCCGACCGCAAGCGCTACCTCAACGCCCGTAGCACCCTGCGCGCGCTGGTGGAGCTGAAAGTCATCCCGGTGATCAACGAAAACGACACCGTGGTCACCGACGAAATCCGTTTCGGCGACAACGACACCCTGGCCGCCCTGGTGGCCAACCTGGTGGAAGCCGACCTGCTGGTGATCCTCACCGACCGCGACGGCATGTTCGACGCCGACCCGCGCAACAATCCCGAAGCCCAGCTTATTTACGAGGCGCGTGCCGATGACCCTGCGCTGGACGCCGTGGCCGGCAGTGTCGGCGGCGCCCTTGGCCGTGGCGGCATGCAGACCAAGCTGCGTGCTGCGCGCCTGGCAGCGCGTTCAGGCGCCCATACCATCATCATCGGCGGGCGCATCGAACGCGTGCTGGATCGTCTGAAGGCCGGCGAGCGCATCGGTACGCTGCTGTCACCGGAACGCGGCATGCTGGCGGCGCGCAAACAGTGGCTGGCCGGTCATCTGCAAACCCGTGGCACCCTGGTGTTGGACGATGGTGCTGTATCGGCGCTGTCCCAAGGCAACAAGAGCCTGTTGCCGGTGGGCGTCAAGTTGGTGCAGGGCAGCTTCCGCCGTGGCGAGATGGTGGTATGCGTGGCGCCCGACGGTCGCGAAATCGCTCGCGGCCTGGCCAACTACAGCGCCCTGGAAGCGCAGAAAATCATTGGACAATCGTCCGATGCGATTGTCGGACTATTGGGCTACATGGCTGAACCTGAACTGGTTCACCGCGATAACCTGATCCTGGTTTAACCAAAGGGAATACACGATGCGTGTGATGAAGGGATTGCTCGGCCTGCTGCTGGCCATGCCGCTGCTGGTCTCGGCCGAAGAAATCGGCCAGGTGTCGACGGTCTTCAAGTTCGTCGGCCCCAACGATCGGATCGTCGTGGAAGCCTTTGATGATCCCAAGGTCGATGGCGTGACCTGCTACCTGTCGCGTGCCAAGACTGGCGGCGTCAAAGGCGGCCTGGGCCTTGCCGAAGACCGTGCCGAAGCCTCGATCGCCTGCCGTCAGGTCGGCCCGATCCGCTTCAAGGGCGAGCTCAAGGACGGCGACGAAGTGTTCAAGGAGCGCACCTCGCTGGTGTTCAAGACCATGCAGGTGGTGCGCTTCCTCGACAAGAAGCGCAACACCCTGGTGTACCTGGTCTACAGCGACCGCCTGATCGAAGGCAGCCCGCAGAATGCCGTGACCGCGATTCCGATTTTGCCGTGGCCGACCGCTCAGTAACTTGCGCGCGGGTTTTGTCATCGGCGTCTATGATTGCAGGCTTGCGAGTTGTACTCTCGAACAGTCGCAATGCGAAAACATGGGATATCTGGAGTTCGTCATGAGTGCTTTCCACGACCTGAAACTCAAAGCTTTGGACGGACAAGAGCTGCCGCTGGCGCCCTTCAAGGGGCAAGTGGTGCTGGTGGTCAACGTGGCCTCCAAGTGTGGTTTGACCCCGCAATACGGGGCTTTGGAAAAGCTTTATCAGCAGTACAAGGATCAGGGATTTACCGTGTTGGGCCTGCCGTGCAACCAGTTTGCCGGGCAGGAGCCAGGAACCGAGGATGAGATCCGTGAGTTTTGCAGCCTCAACTACGGCGTGACGTTTCCCTTGGGCAGCAAGCTCGACGTGAACGGCCCTGATCGTCACCAGCTGTACCGACTGTTGGCGGGCGAGGGGGCGGAGTTTCCCGGGGACATCACCTGGAACTTCGAGAAATTCCTGCTGGGCAAGGATGGGCGCGTGCTGGCACGCTTCTCGCCGCGCACTGCGCCGGATGATCCCACCATCGTCCAGGCCATTGAAAAAGCCCTGGCCTGAGCTTCTGATCCGATCGTTCCCACGCTTGCGTGGGAATGTCTCCCCCCGGACGCTCCGCGTCACGCTTTTGCACCTTAATCACCCAGATCAATAGTGCTATCCAGCGCTCTGCACTCTCCATATTATCCACATCATAAACCCTCTGACGTGGAGTGCTCCCATGCCTGTCCAAGCCTTGTTCAAACCTTTCCAGCTCGGCGCACTGCAACTGTCGACCCGTGTCGTCATGGCGCCCATGACCCGGTCGTTCTCGCCGGGCGGCGTACCCAATTCCAAAGTCATCGAATACTACCGTCGCCGTGCTGCGGCAGGCGTGGGGCTGATCATCACCGAAGGCACGGTAGTCGGCCATCAAGCGTCCAACGGCTATCCGAACGTCCCGCATTTCTACGGCGAGGCTGCATTGGCCGGCTGGAAGAAAGTTGTTGACGCGGTACACGCCGAAGGCGGCAAGATCGTGCCTCAGCTATGGCATGTGGGCAATGTGCGTCGCATCGGCACCGAGCCTGATGCCAGCGTGCCGGGCTACGGGCCGGTGGAAAAACTCAAGGATGGCAACGTAGTTGTCCACGGCATGACCACCCAAGACATCAAGGATGTGATCAATGCGTTCGCCCAGGCCGCGAGTGACGCCCAGCACATCGGCATGGACGGTGTGGAGATCCATGGCGCCCACGGCTACCTGATCGATCAGTTTTTCTGGGAGGGCAGCAACCAGCGTACCGACGAGTATGGCGGCAGCCTGGCCAACCGCTCGCGTTTTGCCATTGAGCTGATCCAGGCCACCCGCGCCGCCGTCGGCCCGGATTTCCCGATCATCTTCCGCTTCTCCCAGTGGAAGCAGCAGGACTACACCGCGCGCCTGGTGCAAACCCCGGAGGCGCTGGGCGAGTTCCTCAAACCATTGTCTGACGCCGGTGTGGATATTTTCCACTGCTCCACCCGTCGCTTCTGGGAGCCGGAATTCGAAGGCTCCGATCTCAACCTGGCTGGCTGGACCCGTCAGCTCACCGGCAAGCCAACCATCACCGTGGGCAGTGTCGGCCTGGATGGCGAGTTCCTGCAGTTCATGGTCAATACCGACAAGGTCGCGCAACCGGCGAGCCTGGAAAAACTGCTGGAGCGTTTGAACAACGACGAGTTCGACCTGGTCGCGGTGGGGCGTGCGCTGCTGGTAGACCCGGATTGGGCGGTGAAGGTGCGTGATGGTCGTGAGGATGACATCCTGCCGTTCAGTCGTGAGGCATTGATGACCCTGGTCTGAGTGGCTGGGCTCCCTGTGAAGGTCACAGGGAGCGTTTTGCGTCAGTTGACGTCAGGCGTAGTAGTCGTTGTTCGTCTGGCCATAGTCATATGACGGGTAGGGATAGGTATCGTTGTGCGTGGGGTAACGGTCAGCGGGTTGTGAGTGGTGCTGGCTGTATTGGTCGTAAGAGCCTGTAGGTTGCGGGCGATTCCAGCTTGGATCCGGGCGGCTGGGCTGCGGGCGATCCCAGCCGTGGTCCGGACGGCTAGGCTGCGGGCGATCCCAGCCGTGGTCCGGACGGCTGGGCTGCGGGCGGTTCCAGCTGGGATCCGGCCGCATAGCCTGAGGGTAGTTCCAGTCATTCCCTTGCGTCGGCGTGTTGAAAGGCATGTAGCGCAACGCCATTGATCCATTTATCAGATTCGACATAGTGGTCTCGTTCAGTTTTTCGTCATGGGCCTGCCACCGCGTCTTCCATCCGGAACACACCTTTCATGTGGCAGGTACCCTATGGGTGGCGATAAAACCCACGACGTTCCGGAAATATCCTGTTGTGGGGCGGCCTTTCGGGCGGATTTACAGGAAAATGCCTACTGCCGACGCCAGTCTTCAAGGGGTAGGTGGGTGGGCGGGAGAATAGCCCCACACCATTGGCAGACCGTTCAGCGAACGTAAGGCTGTACTGGAGCCACGAAATGCTCCTCGCACACACCTAGTAACTGCTTCTCGAATTGCTCGATAACCGCCGGCCAACCCTGACGGCTGGCATGTTGACGGGCATTGAGTCGCGCTCTGCGCAACGTTTCGCGCTCTTCGAGCAGCCAACAGGCTGCATCGCAGAATGCTTCCTCATCTCCCGGCATCGCCAGCGCGCCGTTGTAGCCATGACGAATGTGCTGGCTCGCGGCGGCTTGGTCGTAAGCCACCACCCCCAGGCCGGAGGCCATGGCTTCGAGCACCACATTGCCAAAGGTTTCGGTCAGGCTGGGGAACAGAAACAGGTCGCCCGAGGCGTAATGCCGTGCCAGTTCCTCACCCCGTTGAGTGCCGCAGAACAAGGCCTCGGGCAGATCGTGTTCCAGCAACGGGCGTTGTGGCCCGTCACCCACGATGATCAGTTTCAGCTGGCGCTGTGGATATGTGCGGCGCAGGGATTCGAAGCAGCGCTTGAGCAAGCCGAGGTTCTTTTCCTGGGCCAGGCGTCCGACGTGCAGCACCGCAATATCGTCAGCCTCCAGGCCCCAGCTTTCACGCAAGGCATTGTCTCGTCGGGCAGGGTGGAACAACTGGCTGTCCACGCCACGGGACAACATGCCCAAGCGCTCGAAATGCCGGCGCTCCAGTTCCATGCGCTGGCTGGCGCTGGGTACCAGGGTCAGCGTGGAGCGGTTGTGGAACCAGCGTAAATAGTGGGTGACTACCCGGCTCAACAGGCTCAAGCCGTACTGGTTCGAATACTGTTGGAAATTGGTGTGGAAACCGCTGACCACTCGGATACCCAAGCGTCGCGCCGCGCGCAATGCCGACAACCCCAGGGGGCCTTCGGTGGCGATATACAGCACGTCGGGGCGCTGGCGGGTCCAGCGGCGCAACAGTTTGTGCATCGACGACTGACCCCATTGCAGGCCCGGATACCCCGGCAGTGGCCAACCACGGCACAGCAGCAATTCATCGTCGCTCGCCCGGCTGTGGTCCGTCCCCTGGCGCGGGCGCACCAATTCCACCTGATGGCCGCGGGCGCGCAAACCATCGCACAAGCGGCCAAGGGTATTGGCCACCCCGTTGATCTCTGGCGGGAAGGTTTCGGTGATCAGGGTGATGTGAAGCGAAGCTGTCGTCATGACCCACAGTGTCGCTGCGGGCCATGTCGTCATTGTGTCATCAGGATGATGGATTTATGACTTGATCACAGTCTGCCGCGCCATCGCCTCGGCCCCTTGCTCGCGCACCCAGAACAATGTGGCCCCGGCCACCGCCGCCGGCATCATCAACAGGTTGACCACCGGCACCAGCAGCACCAGATAAACGATGCCGCCGAAGCTCATGCTCTGCCAGCGCTTCTGGCGCAACCAGGCGAGCATCTCGTTCCAGCCCAGTTTGTGGTTATCCGCCGGGTAGTCGATGTACTGGATCGCCATCATCCACACGCCAAACAGCAGCCAGAGCGGCGCTGCGATCAGATTGACCACCGGGATGAACGACAGGATAAACAAGCCGATGGCACGGGGCAGAAAGTAACCCAGCTTGCGCATTTCCCGGCCCAGGGTGCGCGGAATCATGGCGATCAATTCACCCCAGCTGAAGGCCGGAAAGTCATCGGTGCCACGCACCACCACTTCCACCTTCTCCGAGAGAAAGCCGTTGAACGGTGCGGCGATGATATTGGCCAGCATGGTGAAGGTGAAAAACACCATCAGCACCACCAGTACCACAAACAGCGGCCACAGCAGGTAGTTGAGAAAGCTCAGCCAGCTTGGCAGCGTCGGCATCAAGTGGTCGACCCACAGGCTGAATTGATGACCGGCGAAGTAGATCAGGCCGACGAACAGCACCAGGTTGACCGCCAGCGGCAGCAGCACGAACAACCGCAGGCCTGGGCTCAGTACCAGTTTGAGGCCTTCGCGCAGGTATTGCGGGCCGGAAAGAGCAGGGGCGGGCATGGAAAACTCCGAGCAGGATGGCGAACGCGCCGACCTTACCGGCTTTACCTTCAGGACGAAAGCATGGCCAGCACGACGACATCAACGGTAACAAAGGCGTCGATCAACCGGCTCGACAACATAGAGACCACCTATGAGCTGGATTGTTATTCCGTATTTCCTTAATCTTGCCCCCCTCGATACGCTGCACCCATTATTTTTCAGGGCCTGCGAGTTCAAGCCTTCCCCAAGTGCTTCGCGGTCCTTTTTTATTCCAGCCGCCTTGTAGTCCGGGCGGTCGACAGGAGTGAGTCATGTCTGATACCCGTCATTCGCGAGTGATTATTCTCGGTTCCGGCCCTGCCGGTTACAGCGCCGCCGTCTACGCGGCCCGAGCCAACCTCAAGCCGCTGCTGATCACCGGCATGCAGGCGGGCGGTCAGTTGACCACCACCACCGAAGTCGACAACTGGCCGGGCGACGTCCACGGCCTGACCGGTCCGGTGCTGATGGAGCGCATGAAAGAACACGCCGAGCGCTTCGAAACCGAGATCGTCTTTGACCACATCAACAAAGTCGACTTCTCCAAGAAGCCTTACAGCCTGACCGGCGACAGTGGCGTCTACACCTGTGACGCGCTGATCATCGCGACCGGCGCCAGCGCCCGCTACCTCGGCCTGCCGTCGGAAGAAGCGTTCATGGGCAAGGGCGTCTCCGCCTGCGCAACTTGCGACGGTTTCTTCTACCGCAACAAACCGGTCGCCGTGGTCGGTGGGGGCAACACCGCCGTGGAAGAGGCGCTGTACCTGGCCAACATCGCCAGCACCGTAACCCTGGTTCACCGTCGCGAGACCTTCCGCGCCGAGAAGATCCTGATCGACAAGCTGCATGCGCGCGTGGCTGAAGGCAAGATCATCCTCAAACTCAATGCCACCCTGGACGAAGTCCTGGGCGACAACATGGGCGTGACCGGTGCCCGCCTGAAAAACAACGACGGCAGCTTCGACGAGCTGAAAGTCGACGGCGTGTTCATCGCCATCGGCCACACTCCGAACACCTCGTTGTTCGAAGGCGTGCTGGAAGCCAAAGACGGCTACCTGGTCGTCCAGGGCGGTCGTGAAGGCAACGCCACCGCGACCAACATCGAAGGCATCTTCGCGGCCGGTGACGTGGCGGACCACGTGTACCGCCAGGCCATCACCTCCGCCGGCGCCGGTTGCATGGCGGCACTGGATGCCGAGCGTTACCTCGACGGCCTGCAGAACGCCGCGTTCTGAACCCGCTGAAACGAAAAAACCGGCTGAAAGGCCGGTTTTTTATGCCCGCGATTCAAGCGACACCCAGGCGATGAAGTGTTAACCCAATCCCTGTGGGAGCTTGCCTGCGATGGCGGTGTATCAGTCACCACCGCCATCGCGGGCAAGCCCGGCTCCCACAGGGATCGGGTTTCCAGATTGAATCAGCGGCGAGTCAGTGGCTGCGCTGCAAACGTCACACCCGCCAGACCATGGGCGATCAGTGCGCGAATATTGCCGTGATCGCTGCCCTCGGGCGTCGCCACCACCGAACGGTAGTGCTCGCCAAACGCCAGCAACGCTTCCTGATCGCTCAAGCCTTCCAGCAACGCCAGGCCCAGGGTCTTGCACGAGCCTTCGTTCTGCCCGGCAGCGTTTTCCACCGCGCCATTGGTGAACGCTTGCGGTTGATAGTCGTAACCTGCGGCGACAAACGCCAGGGTATCGGCAAAGACGTGTTCGCCGCTGGTGAGGCTGGCGCGCAGGGTGTTCAGATCAGTCATGGGCTTTTCCTTTGGCGAACGCCGCCTGTTGGTCGGCGCTGGCTTCTTTCTGGTATTGGGCTTTCCACTCGGCGTACGGCATGCCGTACACCACTTCACGGGCGTCATCGAGGCTCAGCTCGATGTGACGCTCGTCGGCTTCGGCCTTGTACCACTTGGACAAGCAGTTGCGGCAGAAACCGGAGAGGTTCATCAGGTCGATATTCTGCACATCCTTGCGGCTGTCCAGGTGGGCCACCAGCCGGCGGAAGGCGGCGGCTTCGAGTTCGAGGCGTTGTTGATCGTTCATAAGGCTCACGCAGGTTCAGGGATTAGCGGCTGGCCGCCAGGGTAATCGACACCGACTCGGCAAAGCGCAGCGCATGGGGCTTGTCCACTTCGACCTCGGCGTACAGCACCGATTCGTTGCTCATCACCAGGTCCAGCAGTTCCTGGGTCAGGCGCTCCAGCAGGGCAAAGCGATTGCCTTCGACATGGGCAATGATCGCCTTGGTGATGGTGCGGTAGTTCAGCGCGTGGTCGATGTCATTGTCGCGCACGGCTTCCTGGGCGGCATACAGGATGGTCAGGTTGATCAGCACATCCTGCTTGTTGAGGATCTCATCCTCGTTGATACCGATGTAGGTGCGCAGGCACAGGTCCTTGACCCGGATGCGTGCCATGCCTGGTTGAAGTTGTGGCATTGCTACTTGCTCCGTCCAATCAGTTGCAGGAACTCCATGCGCGTGGTGTTCGACTCGCGGAACGCGCCGAGCATCACCGAAGTGTTCATGGTTGAATTCTGTTTTTCCACGCCGCGCATCATCATGCACATGTGCCGGGCTTCGATCACAACGGCCACGCCGGCGGCCTGGGTCACTTGCTGGATGGCGTCGGCAATCTGCCGCGTCAGGTTTTCCTGGATCTGCAGCCGGCGCGCGTACATGTCGACGATGCGCGCCAGCTTCGACAGGCCCAGCACCTTGCCGGTCGGCATATAGGCCACGTGAGCCTTGCCGATAAAGGGCAGCAAGTGATGCTCGCACAGCGAATACAGCTCGATGTCCTTGAGGATCACCATCTCGTCATTGTCCGAGGAGAACAGCGCGCCGTTGACGATCTCTTCCAGGTTCTGCTCGTAGCCATGACACAGGTATTGCATGGCCTTGGCCGCGCGCTTGGGCGTGTCGAGCAGCCCTTCGCGCTCCGGGTCTTCGCCCAGGCCTTTGAGAATTTCGCGGTAGTGTTGGGGCAGGGACAAGGTCATACAACATCCTCACAAACGGCTTACTTGATATGCCGCCCGCCGTTGACGGTCAGGGTGGTACCGGTGACATAGGGGGTGTCCAGCAGGTAACGCAGGCTCTGGTAGATCACCTCGGCCCCGGGCTCGATGCCCAGCGCCGACTTGGCCAGCACCTTGCTGCGGTAGGCCGCATCGTCGCCTTCGTTGAACATCACCATCGCCGGCGCGATGCCGTTGACCTTGATCGACGGCGCCAACTGCGCGGCGAACGACAGCGTCAGGCTGTCGAGCCCGGCCTTGGTGGCGCAGTAGGCGATGTGCCGACGGCTGCCCTTGCGCACCACGTCGTCGCTGATATGCACGATATCGGCAGGTGTGGCGCGTTGCAGCAAGGGTGAACAATGCAGGTTGATCAGGTAGGGCGCAAGCATGTGCACACTGAACATGTCGCTAAAAGCACGGCTTTCGTCGCCCGGGGCTTCAGCGACCCAGGCCGAGGCGTTATGGACGATGGCGCGCAGGCTGTCGGTATGGGTCTTCAGCTCGGCGATAAACGCGAGGATCCCGGCCTCGCTGGAAAAGTCGGCAAACAGGCCGGTCGCGCCGCGTTCACGCAAGGCTTGCACGCCGGGGCGGTCGCTGCGGTAGCTGAACAGCACCGAATGGCCGTCATCCAGCAGCCGCTGGGCGCAGTGCAGGCCGACACGCTGGCCGGCGCCGGTGATCAGGATCGGGGCGTTCGTTGCAGTCATGGGAGGCTCGCGTCGCTGGCAGGCTCAAATCATACCAGCGACGCGGGTGCCTGTACTCACGCTGCGGCTTGCGTCGCCTTGCGGGATGTTGGGGCCGGGTGCAGCCAGTTCGCCAACAGGTGGGTCGACAGCGGGATGAACCAGTAAACCATCAGTGGCGTCAGCGCCAGGGTGCTGGCCAATACGCGTGGGACCAGGTCGAGTTCGCTCAGCAGTGGGCTCAGCACAAAGTTGAAGAGAAGCGACACCGGAAAGAACGCCAACCAGATCGCCACTGCCTTCTTCCAGCGCGGCGGTCTTGCGCCCACAGCGCCGAACCAGCCATCGATGCCCCGCACGCGGTGCTCGGACGGGTTGGCAAACAGCTCGCTGCCACGGCTCAGCCAGGCACTGCGGGAGGCCGAGAATTCCCAGGCATGCAGAGTCTTTTCATCGGCGAAGCGGAAAACGATCTGGAATTCATCATCGTGAGGGGGCGGTGCGAGTACGCCGGAACCCAGGTAACCGGGGAAGTCGGTGGCCAGTTGCTCGCCTTCGCGCAGCCAGGCCATCAATTCTTCATAACGCCCTTTGGCCACGCGGCGCGCAACCATCAGGGTGACGGGTGAGGTAGACATTGTGTATCTCCAGGGATAGGGCGCAGGTGTCCGGGTAGGAGGTGCGCCAGCCGTAGCGGCGGGGTAATGCGGCTACGCTGTTCTGTGTGGCAAGAATTATTCCTGATTTACACAAATACACCAGTGGCGTTGATCGGTTTGCCCGAAAGGTTGAACCCGCTACCTGAATCGGCGTTAAATGCCCCCACCTCCAGCCGGACGTTTTCAAACCGCAGATGCCCGAAATCATTGCTCCTTTTCGCGAAACCAGCGGTGCAGACCACGCTGATGGCGAGATGTTGTTTCCGATTCGTGAGGTCGCGCGACTGACCGGTGTCAACCCGGTCACCCTCAGGGCCTGGGAGCGCCGTTATGGTTTGATCCAGCCCACGCGCACCGAAAGCGGGCATCGGCTCTACTCGAGTGCCGATATCGACACCGTGCACCGCATTCTCGATTGGATCGAGCGCGGCGTCGCGGTGAGCAAAGTGGGCAAGATCCTCGCCCGTGACGGGCTTGCAGGCGACGCTGGCGCACTGTCACAACTGTCGTCCGAACAGGAGTGGAACCCATGGCAAGCGCAGGTGCGTGCCGCCATCAGCGCCTTCGACGACCGTCAACTGGACAGGCTCTACACCCGGATTTTCTCCGCTTATCCCACTCCGGTGGTGTTCCAGGATGTGCTCATGCCGTTGTGGCGGCAGTTGTTGCGTCATCAGGGGCATTTTGGCCAGGCCAGTGAATGGCTGTTCTTCGACAGTTTCCTGCGCGCACGCATCGCCCAGCGTTTGCAGATAGCGTGTGCCTCGCCTGCGCCCAGGGTGCTGCTGGCGGCCATTGCTGGCGAATGCCGTGAACTGGAACTGATGGTCGCCGGCGTGCTGCTCGCCACCGACGGGCTGGCGGTGAAGGTCATCGGTGTCGGCCAACCCTTCGACGAGCTGACGTTGATTTGTGAAAAGACCCGTCCCGAAGCCCTGGTGCTGTTCTCCAATCGCGCGCCTTCCAGTGAGCTGCCGTTGCGCCTCAAGCGCCTGGCGCTGACGCTGGAGTGTCCGTTGCTGTTGGCCGGGGATGCGTCGGATTTGGCCGAGGCCAGCCTGGCCGGTTCATCGATTGGCTGTCTGGGCAACGAAGGGCCGTGGATGCAGCAGCGCTTGCAGCAATACTTGAACGGCGGCCTGGACACCTGATCTCAGGCGTGGACTTCAGGGTGAATCAGCCGGTGCTGATGCAGGATGAACTGGCGCAGACGTTCGGTTTCATCGGCATCGCCCTGGCTCAACCGGTAAGCGAACAGGCCGCGCGCGGTTTCACGCTCGAAGGTGCCACGCAAAGCAATGCGCTCGTAGCCCGAGGGGCTGAACCACAGGGAAAAACTCTTCGGCGGCTTGATACGCCCGCGGATCTCTACCAGCACGCCTTTGAACGACACTTCATGCACCCATAACGCCCCGGCGTGTCCCTTGATGTTCTCCAGCGCAACCGGGTTTTCCAGCGCCAGGCGCCAGGGCCGGATCATCGGCCCGTCTTCAAAAATGGTCGGCACGCCCAGGCGCAGGTGAACCGCATGAAACTCGTCTTCCACCAGGTGCAGCGGGAAGGTGAGTTGCTGGTTATCGAACTGGGCCTGGATGGTGAGGTGGTCGTGGGCGGCCAGCCGCGTGAGCAAGTCGCGAATCTGTGCACCGCCGTTGACGGTCAGGCTCGACATGCCATCCCGCACGTTGAGCTGCGGGTTGTGATGCATCGTCTGAATGAAATCCAGCTCGTCTTGCGTCAGGAGTGCGTCGCGTTGCATGGGGCTTGCTCAACGGGAGGGTGTTAAAACGCCATTATCCTCTTAATGACCGGTTTTCCTAATTTTTGTTAGGCCCGCTCGTCGCTTTCAGGGCCGCCAGTTCGGCCTTGAGCTCAGCCACTTGGGCTTCCAGTTGGGCCACGCGCTGCTGGGCTTTCACCTGGGCGGTGACATCTTTCTGCACCCCCACGAAGTAGGTCTGTTTGTCGGCGGGGTTGTAAGTTGTTGATAACGACAGCTCATTCCAGAAGTGCGTGCCATCCTTGCGGTAGTTGCGCAGGGTTTCCCGGCAACTTGCACCATTGCCCAGGGCCTCGCGAATGGCGATCAGCGCCGGCTGGTCGCGGTCGCCCGATTGCAGGAAGCGGCAATCCTGATAGAGGATTTCATCGCGGGTATAGCCGGTCAGTCGCTCGAACGCCGGGTTGACGTAAATCAGCGGTAAATCCTGGCCTTCGCGCTCAGCGATGACGATCCCTTCGTTGGACGCGTCGATGACCATTTGCATCAATTGGGCGTTAATCATGCCGGCAAATCCATGTGTCTTGAGCGTTGAGAGTCTAAGGCAAGGCGCTTGTCTGTCCATGCCGGGGCGAGGTTTTTTCGTGGTCCTCGGCTGAGCTGGTAATATCCCACGCTTTCGCTCAACTACAGGATCAGATTGATGAAAGTCGCCATCCTTTCCGGCTCGGTCTACGGCACCGCAGAAGAAGTCGCCCGCCACGCCAAGGGCATTCTCGACGCTGCCGGTTTCGAAACCTGGTACAACCCGCGTGCGACCCTGGCCGAGGTGCTGGCGTACGCGCCCGAGGCGTTTCTGGCGGTGACGTCCACGACCGGCATGGGTGAATTGCCTGACAACCTGCAACCCCTGTATTCGATGATTCGCGACCAACTGCCCGCTGCCTGGCGTGGCCTGCCGGGTGCCGTGATCGGCCTGGGCGACGCCAGTTATGGCGATACCTTCTGTGGCGGCGGCGAGCAAATGCGCGAACTGTTTGGCGAGTTGGGCGTGCGCGAAGTGCTGCCGATGCTGCGCCTGGACGCCAGTGAAAGCGTCACTCCCGAAGCGGATGCCGAACCCTGGCTGGCCGAACTGGTCACTGCACTGCGCGGTTGACCGGAAACTCGCGCAGCAACGCCAGCCACGCCTGGGCGGCCTTCGACAGATAGGCGCCCTCGCGCCAGATAAAGGCGATGTCCCAGCGCAGATAGTCCGGTGCCTTGAGGGTCAGCCGTACCACGCCCGGCCGCACCAGCCCGCGCGCGACCACGCTGGGCAACAGCACCACGCCCTGGCCGGCGGCGACCAGGGCGGCGAGAAAATCCGCCTGCCCGCTGCGCCCGACTTCCTTCGGGGTAAAGCCTTCTCGCTGACACGCCTGCATCAGGCGGTCGTTCAGCACAAAGCTGCGCTGGTACATCAGAAAGGGCGTGTCGGCCAATTCCTCAAGGCGCACGTGCGCGTTTTCCGCCAGCGGGTGGTCCATCGGCAGCAGTGCATCCAAAGGCTCATCGCAAAACGCTTGCCAGGCGAAGGCTGGATCGCTGGGCGTCAGGCCGCCGCCGACTTCCAGTTCACCGCTGAGAATCGCCTGTTCGATGTGACGGCTGCCGCCTTCGAGCAATTGAATGTTGACGTTCGGATAGCGCCGCCGGTATTCGGCGAACAAGCCGGCAAACAGCGTGTCGCCGCCCAGTTGCGGAAGGCCCAGGCGCAACTCGCCGCGGGTGAGCTGCTGCATGTCATCCAGCTCGCTGAGCAATTCGGTCTGTAGCCGCAGCATCGCTTCGGCCTTGTGCAACACCACCTGGCCGGCGGCGGTCAGGCGGATCTGCGAGCCGGAGCGCTCCAGCAGCGGCGTGCCCAGGCTCTGTTCCAGCTGGGCCACTTGTTTGCTGACGGCGGACTGGCTGATGTACAGGGTCTTTCCGGCCTGGGTGAAACCGCCCCGATGAATGACTTCGACGAAGCTGCGCAGCTGTTTGAGTTCCATGATCGAGATTCCAGTCTGGAATAGTGGCAAGTCTAACAATTCGCTTCGGGGATGGGCACGGCCTCTCTAAAATGGACGCCTGCGAGGACCCAAAGCCCATGAACCGTCTCACCCTCAAACACCTTGGCCGGCTGCTCATCGAGCTGGTCGTACTGCTGGCGATCTATTTGCTCGGCTGCCAGTTGGCCGTGTGGCTGGCCTGGCCGATTCCGGGCGGGGTGGTGGGCCTGGGCCTGCTGTTGGCGACGTTTGCCAGCGGCCTGCTCAAGCCGGCGGCGCTGCAACTGGGCGCCGGCGTGCTGATGGCCGAGATGCTGCTGTTTTTTATCCCGGCCCTCATGAGTCTGCTGGATTACGGCGGGCTGCTGCGCAATGACGGCTGGCGCATCCTGCTGGTAATCGGCTTCAGCACCCTGGCGGTGATGCTGGTGACCGCCTTCACCGTGGAAATGGTCTGTCGCTGGAGGCTGCGTCGTGAAGCTTGAGCTGATGCCGGTGTTCTGGCTCGCCTTGACCCTGGGCGCCTACATCTTCAGCCGCTGGATCTACCAGCGTACCGGGCGTTACCTGTTATCGCCGTTGATCCTGGTGCCGGCGCTATTGCTGGCGGTGGCGGTGCCGATGAAGACCGCCTACGCCGAATACGCGGCCGACACCCACTGGCTGATGCTGGTGCTGGGCCCGGTCACCGTGGCCTTCGCAGTGCCGATCTGGCAGCAGCGGCGGTTGTTGGCGCGGCATTGGTCGGCCTTGTTGCTGGGCATGGTGGCCGGCAGCGTGGCGTCCATCGCCACCTCGTTCGGCCTGGCCAGGGCGCTGGCGCTGGACAGCGCGGTGACGATGTCCCTGGTGCCGCGTTCGATCACCACACCGTTCGCCATGCCAGTATCGTCCGACCTCGGCGGCGTGCCTGAACTCACCGCCGTGTTCGTGATGTTCACCGGCGTGTTCGGCGCCATGCTCGGCGGCATCCTGCTCAAGTGGCTGCCGTTGCGTACGCCCCTGGCACGCGGTGCATTGTTTGGCGTGGGCGCCCATGGCGCGGGCGTCAGTCGGGCCCGGGAAGTGGGTGGCGAGGAGGGCTCGGTAGCGGGGCTGGTGATGGTGTTGACCGGCTTGCTCAACCTGTTTGCCGTGCCTTTATTGGCGGCACTTCTCTGACACGCTGCGCCTGTATTTGAACTATTCTCGAGACTGACTCGCTCGGTCATCAAGCTGGCTGCGAAGGCAACTCCGGCAACCACGACGTCTGACTAGACTGGCCCTTCACTCAAAAAAACAATAAGAAAGTGCGCCAAGGAGGTCATTGCCGTGAGCCTAGCCCCCGTTCTATCGACACAGAATGTCAAAGACCAGGTCAGCGCTGCCGAATGGCAAGCCCGTGTCGACCTGGCAGCCTGCTATCGCCTGGTGGCGCTGCATGGCTGGGATGACCTGATCTTCACGCACATTTCGGCCAAGGTGCCGGGGACCGAAGACCTCCTGATCAACCCCTACGGGCTGATGTTCCACGAGATCACCGCATCGAGCCTGGTCAAGATCGACGGGGCCGGCAACAAGCTGATGGACAGCCCCTACGAGATCAATCCAGCAGGCTACACCATCCACAGTGCCATCCATGAAGTACGCCACGACGTGACTTGCGTGCTGCATACCCACACCGCCGCCGGCGTCGCGGTGGCGGCGCAGAAGCAAGGCGTGCTGCCCATCAGTCAGCAATCGATCTTCGTGCTGTCCAGCCTGGCCTATCACGCCTACGAAGGCGTAGCGTTGAACCACGAAGAAAAGGCCCGCTTGCAGGCCGACCTCGGTGAGAACAACTTCCTGATGCTGCACAACCATGGCCTGCTGACCTGCGGCGGGACCATCGCCGACACTTTCCTGATGATGTTCACCTTCCAGCGTGCCTGCGAAATCCAGGTGCTGGCGCAAAGTGGCGCAGCCGAGTTGATCCCGATCGGCCCACCGATTCTCGCCGGTGCCAAGGCGATGGTGGCGGCGGTTACCAAGAGCGCCCAGGGCATGGGCGGCGCGCTGGCCTGGCCGGCGTTGCTGCGCAAGCTGGACAGCCAGGACCCGGGGTATAAAAGCTGATGCCACTCGCCGAGATCCCGCTCAGAGCCTGGCGCAAGCGCGCCCAGAGTTTCGTCTTTCGTGACCGCACCATCCGTTACTGGGTGGCCGGGCAGGGCGAGCCGCTGCTGCTGATCCATGGCTTCCCCACCGCCAGTTGGGACTGGCACTACCTGTGGCAACCGTTGGCCCAGCGCAACCTGGTGATCGCTTGCGACATGCTCGGTTTCGGCGACTCGGACAAGCCGCTGGATCACGGCTATTGCCTGCTGGAGCAGGCGGATTTGCAGCAGGCGTTGCTGGAACACCTGTGCGTGCGGCAACCGGTGCATGTGCTGGCCCACGACTACGGCGACAGCGTCGCGCAAGAGTTGCTGGCCCGGCATTACGAGGGGCGTTTTCACATGGCCAGTTGTGTGTTCCTCAATGGCGGGCTGTTTCCCGAAACCCATCGCCCGGCCCTGGTGCAGAAACTCTTGCTCAGCCCCCTGGGCTGGATGATCGGCCGCGCCTTCGGGCGCAACGCGCTGTCGAACAGCTTCAGCCAGATTTTCGGCCCCGACACGCGCCCCAGCGAAAGCGCCCTGGATGATTTCTGGAGCCTGATCGACTGCAACGATGGCACGCGCATCCTGCACAAACTCATTGCCTACATTCCCCAGCGCCGGCGCCTGCGTGAGCGCTGGGTGACGGCGATGCAGCGTGATGAAGTGCCGATGCGGGTCATCGATGGCGAGCTGGACCCGATCTCCGGCGCCCATATGGTGGCGCGCTACCGCGAGCTGGTGCCCCACGCCGACACGGTACTGCTGGCCAACATCGGCCACTACCCGCAGATCGAAGCGCCCGTGCAGGTGCTCAGGCACTACCTGGCGTTTCGCGAGCGCATTGCCGGCCCAGTGTGGGAAGTGGCTTGCCTGCGCTAGGCTCTGTACGAAAAGCCTTGATACTCGGTGATGCTGCGTTGAAAACAGCCTCGGAATGCTCATTTACGATCCGTAAAGTCGAGCGCGACTCCGACCGTTCCTCGGCTGTTTTCGCCTTGCCTGACCTTCGTCTCACGACTTTTCATACAGACCCTAGCATCGCTGCGGCTCAACTGAAACGCCGAGGCGTTTGCATCGCAGGCGAGCCTGCGGTCACAGGATCATCCCCCTGCCTTATCGCGCACCATTCAGCCTCGGCTGTGTTGATTGTGACCCGCGCACCCGTGCCCGACACTCGACCTATTCCCATTGTCGTCCTTGGAGTTCGGTATGAGTGAGTCGGTGCAGTTTCAAGATAAGGTCGTGATTGTCACCGGCGCCGGCGGCGGGTTGGGCCGGGCCCATGCGCTGCTGTTCGCCCGGCACGGCGCGCGGGTATTGGTGAATGACCTGGGCGGCTCGGCCCAGGGTGAAGGTGCCAATGCTTCGGCCGCCGACCGCGTGGTGGCCGAGATCCGTGAGGCAGGCGGCATCGCCGAGGCCAACCATGACTCCGTCACCGACGGCGACAAGATCGTGCAGAACGCGCTGGACGCTTTCGGGCGCGTCGATGTGGTGGTCAATAATGCCGGGATCCTGCGGGACAAAACCTTTCACAAGATGGATGACAGCGACTGGGACCTGGTTTACCGGGTGCATGTCGAAGGTGCCTATAAAGTCACCCGCGCCGCGTGGCCGCATCTGCGTGAACAAGGTTACGGACGGGTGATCTTCACGGCCTCCACCTCGGGTATCTACGGCAACTTTGGCCAATCCAACTACGGCATGGCCAAGCTCGGGCTGTATGGCTTGACCCGCACCCTGGCGCTGGAAGGGCGCAAGAACAACATCCTGGTCAACGCCATCGCGCCCACCGGCGGCACGCGCATGACCGAAGGCCTGATCCCGCCGCAGGTGTTCGAGCGTCTCAAGCCCGAACTGGTCAGCCCGCTGGTGGTGTACCTGGGCAGCGAGGCCTGCCAGGAAACCTCCGGGTTGTTCGAAGTGGGCGGTGGCTGGATCGGCAAGACCCGCTGGGAGCGCAGCCTGGGTGTGGGCTTCGATCCAGAGGTCGGGTTCTCGCCCGACGACGTGGCCGCGCACTGGCAGCAGATCTGCGACTTCGAGGGGGCGGCCCACCCCAGGGACAATATCGAGGCCTTGAAGGAAATGATGGCCAACTTGCAGAAATTCAGCCTCTGATCATTGCTGAAAAAGGATCCAATGACGCGGGGCACCCAGGGTGCCCCGTTTTATTCGAGGCATAAAAAAGGCCGCTGCAAACGCAGCGGCCGAAGTAAGACGTTGGATCAAGGAGCGATAAATCAACGTCATTGAGCGCGGGTAACAGATTGAAAATAGAGATCAATCCATCGGAATTCGGCTTTTCTTCCGAACCTGGAAGCGGGCGGTCTGCCCTGAAAGCCCGGCAAGCATAGCCCCTGGACGGCGAATGAGTAATACCCAATCCAGACAAGGACTGTTACAGATAATGAAACAGTGGCGACCGAGACTATCCACGGTCCTGATAATCCGCCATCCACCCCATGCATGACCCCCCTGGGAGCCCGTGCCAGAGCCCGGGTCATCCTTTCGAGCGACAACACGAATACCTCCTTGGTGCGCTTATCGCCCCTGATGGCCGGCAGTAGGGTGGGACCTTCTGTCACTCACCGGGGAAGACGCATGACAAAAACAACAATGCGCGCCATCTTCACGCCACAGGCGCTGGCTGCTGCCGTCGCACTGGGCTGCTGTGTCCAGGCACAGGCTGTTTCGTTCAACATAGGCGATGAGATCGAAGGGCAATTCGACTCTTCGCTGTCGGTCGGCGCCAGTTGGGGCATGCGCGATGCCGACAGTAAACTGGTGGGCACGCCCAATGGCGGCACCGGCCAGGCATCCACCGGGGATGACGGGCGACTGAACTTCAAGAAGGGCGAGACCTTTTCCAAGATCTTCAAGGGTATCCACGACCTGGAGCTCAAGTACCGGGACAGCGGTGTATTTGTGCGCGGCAAGTACTGGTACGACTTCGAGCTGCAGGACGAAGACCGCGAATTCAAGCCGATCAGCAACCACCACCGTGACGAAGGCGCGCGTTCATCCGGCTATGAATTGCTCGATGCGTTCGTCTACCACAACTACTCCATCGCCGACCTGCCGGGCAACGTGCGTGTGGGCAAGCAGGTGGTGAGCTGGGGCGAAAGCACCTTCATCGGCAACTCCATCAACAGCATCAACCCGATCGACGTTTCGGCATTCCGTCGCCCGGGTGCGGAGATCAAGGAAGGGCTGATTCCGGTCAACATGCTGTTCGCCTCGCAAAGCCTCACCAACCAACTGACTGTGGAAGGCTTCTACCAACTCAATTGGCAGAACACCGTGGTGGACAACTGCGGCACCTTCTTCGGCAATGACGTGGTCGCCCATGGTTGCAACAGCAACTACACGGTCGGCAACCCGGCGATTGCGCCGTTGCAGCCCCTGGCCGCGGCGTTCGGGCAAGGTTTCCAAGTGACCAACGAAGGCGTGGTGGTACAGCGCGGGCGAGACCGTGAAGCCCGTGACGGTGGCCAGTTCGGTGCTGCCTTGCGCTGGCTCGGGGACGACACCGAGTACGGCCTGTACTTCATGAACTATCACAGTCGTACACCGACGGTAGGCACCACCACCGCCGGCCAAAGCACCCTTACCGCCCTGAACAGCATCCTCCCGCTGGCCCCGGCGGCCTTCCGCTCGGGTCTGGCCCAGAGCATCATGCTTGGCCGTGGCCAGTACTACCTCGATTACCCGGAAGACATCCGTCTGTACGGTGCCAGTTTCTCCACCACCTTGCCCACCGGTACGGCCTGGACCGGCGAAATCAGCTACCGGCCCAACGCGCCGGTGCAGCTCAACACCACCGACCTGACCCTGGCCCTGGCCCTGGTCAACCCGATCGCGGGTGGCACCGCCTCACCGATCCGCACGGCGCCGGGTGCCGACAACGCCGGTTACCGCCGCAAGGAAATCACCCAGATTCAAAGCAGCATGACGCAGTTCTTCGACCAGGTCCTGGGGGCCGAGCGCCTGACCTTGGTTGGTGAAGCGGCCATCGTGCATGTTGGCGGACTGGAGGCCAAATCCAGGCTGCGCTACGGGCGTGATTCGGTGTACGGCGCCTACGGTTTTCAAGGGGATACCGGCGGCTTCGTCACCGCTACTTCCTGGGGTTACCGCGCCCGGGCGATCCTGGACTACAACAACGTGTTCGCCGGGATCAACCTCAAGCCCAACCTGTCCTGGTCCCACGACGTGAACGGCTACGGCCCCAACGGCCTGTTCAACCAGGGCGCCAAGGCCATCAGCGTCGGCGTGGATGCGGACTACCGCAACACCTACACCGCCAGCCTCAGCTACACCGACTTCTTTGGCGGCGACTACAACACCCTGACCGATCGCGACTTCCTCGCCCTCAGCTTCGGCGTGAACTTCTGATCCGGCTTAAATCAAGGATAAGCACCTATGCGTAAGATGATTGCGGTGATGGCCCTCAGTCTCCTGGCAACCCATGTGATGGCCGCTGTGTCACCGGAAGAAGCCGCCAGGCTCGGCACGACCCTGACCCCCATCGGCGCCGAAAAAGCCGGTAATGCCGACGGCTCCATCCCGGCCTGGACCGGTGGCATCCCCAAAAATGCCGGCGCGGTGGACAGCAAGGGTTTCCTCGCCGACCCGTTCGCCAATGAAAAACCGCTGTTCGTGATCACTGCGGCCACGGTCGACAAATACAAGGACAAGCTTTCCGACGGCCAGGTGGCGATGTTCAAGCGCTACCCCGAGACCTACAAGATCCCGGTGTACCCGACCCACCGCACGGTCAACCTGCCGCCGGAGATCTACGAGTCGATCAAGCGCAGCGCGCTGAACGTCAAGGCGATCAACGACGGCAATGGTCTGGATAATTTCACTGGCAACCGCTACTACGCGTTCCCGATTCCGAAGAACGGTGTGGAAGTGCTTTGGAATCACATCACCCGTTATCACGGCGGCAACCTGCGCCGCATCATTACCCAGGCTACGCCGCAGACCAATGGCAGCTACACGCCGATCCGCTTCGAAGAGGAAGTGGCGGTGCCGCAACTGATCCCGGACATGGACCCGGCCAAGGGTGCCAACGTGCTGACCTTCTTCAAGCAGTCGGTCACCGCCCCGGCGCGCCTGGCCGGTAACGTGCTGCTGGTGCACGAGACCCTCGACCAGGTGAAGGAGCCGCGCCTGGCCTGGGTCTACAACGCCGGTCAGCGTCGCGTGCGCCGTGCGCCTCAAGTGGCCTACGACGGTCCGGGCACCGCCGCCGACGGCCTGCGCACCTCCGACAACTTCGACATGTTCTCTGGCGCACCGGATCGCTATGACTGGAAGCTGGTGGGCAAGAAAGAAATGTACATCCCTTACAACAGCTACAAGCTCGATCAGCCGACGCTCAAGTACGACGACATCATCAAGGCTGGCCATATCAACCAGGATCTCACTCGCTATGAGTTGCACCGCGTGTGGGAAGTGGTCGGCACGGTCAAGCCGAGCGAACGGCATATCTACGCCAAGCGCCACATGTACATCGACGAAGACAGCTGGCAGGTGGCGCTGGTGGACCATTACGACGGTCGCGGCCAGCTGTGGCGCGTCGCCGAAGGCCATGCGCAGTTCTACTACAACCACCAGACCCCGGCTTATACCGTGGAAACCCTGTACGACATCATCGCCGGGCGCTACATCGCCCTGGGCATGAAAAACGAAGAAAAGAGCAGTTTCGTGTTCGGCTTCGATGCCAAGGCGGCGGACTACACGCCGGCTGCGCTGAGGGCTTCGGGCGTTCGATAACCGCGCTGTGAAATGCAGTGCCGATGTGGGGCTTGTGTGGGAGCGAGCAAGCCCGCTCCCACATCGGGTTGTGGATACCTTGAATTTTATGGCCGGCAATCACCCTGCTGAATACTTCTTCAACAACCGCCGACCCCAGGACTAGGGTAGGCGTCAGGTTGCAAAAACAATAAAAAAGCAGGATGCAGCAATGACCGCCATGACTCGCTGCCTGGACCGTCCTGGCTTCATGCCGAGGTTGTCCGCCCACCATCTGCTGCGCCCCCGACTGGCCGAGCCGCTGCTCGCGGCACCGGCCCGCGTGAAGCTGCTGTGCGCGCCGGCCGGCAGTGGCAAAAGTGCGCTACTCGCCGAATGCGCGTTGCAGGCGCCGACGGGGTGCCAGGTGCATTGGCTGGCGTTGAACGGCATGCCGCTCAGCCCCGTGGAGGTATGCCAGCGCCTGGCACAAACCCTGGGGCTGGCGTTTATCGATGAGGCTACGCTGCTGCTGGACTTGAGCCGCTGGCAAGCGCCGGCGTGGTTGTTTCTCGATGATTTCTGTCGCCTGCCCGCGCCGCAGACCGACGCTTTGCTCGACCGTTTGCTCACCGCCAGCAGCCCGGTGCTGACCTGGTGGTTGGGCGCTCGACGCCGCCCGTTGTGCAATTGGCCACGGCTGCTGCTCGACGATGAGCTGCTGGAGTGTGGGGCGGAGCTGGCGTTCAACCCGGTGGAGATCCAGCACCTGCTCAGCCAGGCGCCCGGGCACAGCGTCGACAGCGTGCAGCAGTTCAGCGCCGGCTGGTGCGCTGGCGTGCGCATCGCCTTGCTCGGCGACGGCCACCCGCAACGAACCCTGCTCGACTACCTGCAGCACGAGCTGTTCAGCGCCTTGCCTCCTGAACTGGCCGAAGCCTGGCGGGTGCTCGCGCAGTTGCCGCGTTTCAACACCGGGCTGTGCGAGCACTTGTTCGGTTTCGGCGAGGGTGATCAGTACCTCAAGGCCCTGCAGGCCCTTGGCGCGTTTATCCAGCCGTGGGAAGACACGGACTGGTTGCAGGTTTTCCCGCCGCTGGCGCAGTTGATGCGCGATGAGCCCTGGCCGGCCAAGCGCTCCTGGCATCGGCGCGCTTGCCAGTGGTTCACCGCCGGGCAGGATTGGCAGGCGGCCTTTGAGCAGGCGTTGCAGGCCGAAGAATACGAAATGGCCGTGAGCTTGTTGCAGCATTTCAGTTTTGAAGACCTGTTCCGTCCGCACAACGCCGCGCTGCTATTGACCTTGCATGAGCAGCATGGCGACGAGTTGATGCTCGGCTCGGCGCAGCTGGTGGGGCTGGTCACGGCGGCGTTGCTGTTTGCCGGGCGTTTCGACCAGGCAGCGCTGTGCATTGATCAATTGGCACGCTTCGCACCGCAACCGACGCCTGTGCAACAACGGCACTTGCTGGCGCGCTGGCAGGCGCAGTGGGGCTGGTTACTGCATTTGGGGGGCGATGCCGAGCGGTCCCGGGAGCATTTTCTCGAAGCCTTGCAAGCCTTGCCCGACAGTGCCTGGACGTCGCGCTTGATGTGCCTGTCGGGTCTGACCCAGCAAGCCCTGCTGCGGGGCGAGCTGGACGTGGCCCAGGCCTTGAGCCGTGAGGCGCTGTGCCTGGCGCGGGCACACAATTCATTGCTGCTGGAAGCCTTGCTCGAGCTGGACCACGCGCAGTTGCTGGAACAGCGCGGTGCGCCGTATCGCGCGCAGAGCCTGCTGGAAAATGTCCAGGCGATGCTGGCGCGGCAGCGGCTCAAGAGCGGCCCTTTGGTCGGGCGTATCGCCCTGCGACGCGGTCACCTGGCGTTGCGCCAGGGCCAGGACAGTCTGGCCGGCGAATGCTTCAACGCTGGTTTGGTGATGTGCCTGCACAGTCAGGACAAGCGCGTGCTTTACGGGTTTCTGGGGCTGGCGCTGCTGGCGGCCAACCGTGGCGACTACGCCCAGGCCTTTTTCCAGTTGCGCGAAGCCGAGCGGCTGATGCAGCAGCGGCAAGTGCCGGACGCGGTGTACCGTGCGGTGCTGCTGTTGGTCAGTGGGCATTTCTGGTTGCAGCAGGGCCGTGCCGAACTGACAGCACAAGCCTTGCGCCGCGTGCTGCGCCATTTCCGTGGGCCCCAGGCGCGGCAGGCGCCGCCGGCCACGCTGGAGCTGATCCCGCGTCTGGAATACCTGCTGGTGCTGGCGGAGGTGAAGCTGGGCTGCGCCGAGCAACCCGTGGCTCGCCTTCGGGCTTTGCTGGAAGCCACCCGGCAGCGCGGCATGCTTTGCCTGGAAACCGAACTGCACCTGGTGCTGGGGGAGGTGACCTGGCAATTGGGCGACCCGGCGCTGGCACGTCGTTCATTGCAAACGGGGCTGGAGCTGGCCGGGCGTTGCCAGGTGCAGCAGGCGATTCGTGAGCTGCGTTTGCGCCAGCCGGGGCTGTTGAGCGAGTTGGGTCTTGAACCGCAGGCCGCCTCGGGTGCGGGTGGGGACGGCTTGCTGAGCCAACGTGAGTTGGAGGTGCTGCAGTTGATTGCCCTGGGTAACTCCAACCTGCAAATCGCCGACCGGTTGTTTATTTCGCTGCACACGGTCAAGACCCACGCGCGACGTATCCACAGCAAGCTCGGGGTGGAGCGGCGTACCCAGGCGGTAGCCAAGGCCAAGACCCTGGGGTTGATGAGCGGGTAAGAGGTCAGGCGCCGCCGAACGCCTGGCGGTATTCGCCGGGCGTCGCGCCCATGGTCTGGCGAAAGCGGTGGGTGAAGTGGCTGGCGCTGGAGAACCCGCACATCAGGGCGATTTCACCCACAGGTAAGCCGCCGCTGCGCAACAGCGACCGAGCGCGGGTCAGCCGCCGTGCCAACAGATACTGGTGAGGCGGCAGGCCGAAGCTTTGGCGGAACATCCGCGCAAAATGGTATTCCGACAGTGCGCACAGCGCCGCCAGTTGCCCGAGGCTGAGGGCTGCGTCCAGGTGCTGGTCGATGTACTCCACCAGCCATCGCCGCTGGTACGGCGCCAGCCCGCCCTTGACCCGCAGTCCCTCGCGGGCGCCGACCTGGTTGAGCAAGGTATGGCTGATCAATTCATGGGCGAGGCTGCTGGTAAGCAAGCGTTCGGCGGGCTCGTGCCAGTTAAGTGCGATCAATTGGCGAAAGCGTTGGGCCTGATGGGCGTCCTCGAGAAACGTGCTTTCCCGCAACTGCAATTCGCGGGGCTCGCGGTCGAGCAGGGTGACGCAGCCGAGGGCGAATTGTTCCGGGCTGAAATACAGGTGGGCCAGGCGGATGTCGCCGTTGATCACCCAGCCCGACTGATGCTCGGCGGGCAGGATGCACTGTTTGTCGGGACCGCCCTTGGTGCCTGGCTGGCCACGCCGGAACGTGCCGGTGCCGCCACTGATGTAGCACGACAGCGTGTGATGGCTCGGCGCCTGGTAATCCTGGGCGTCGTGATGGTTGCTCCACAAGGCCGCCGACAAGCCGTCACCGAGCTCGGCGCAGGCTTCGAGGCGTGCGTTGGGCGAGCGGTTAAGGGCTTGAAAGACTTGCAGGGATTGCAGTTCAGGCATGGTGGTTATTCTCCGACGCTTTGCATCCTACTCCGCGCGGGCGGGGCTGTGCTGCCGTTGGCCGACAAAAGCGCAAGAATCTGCAAGCGCGGCTTTTGAGGCGGATGTGACACTGGGGCTCAATCACCGGAGCCCGCCATGAACCTTTCCCTGTATTTACTCACTGTGCTGATCTGGGGCACCACCTGGATCGCCCTCAAGTGGCAGTTGGGTGTGGTGGCGATTCCCGTGTCGATCGTGTATCGCTTTGGCCTGGCGGCGCTGGTGCTGTTCGCCTTGCTGCTGGTCAGCCGCAAGCTGCAGGTGATGAACCGGCGCGGGCACCTGATCTGCCTGGCCCAGGGGCTCTGCCTGTTTTGCGTCAACTTCATGTGCTTTCTGACCGCCAGTCAGTGGATCCCCAGCGGGCTGGTGGCGGTGGTGTTTTCCACGGCCACGTTGTGGAACGCGCTGAATGCACGGGTGTTCTTTGGCCAGCGGGTGGCGCGTAACGTGTTGCTCGGCGGCGGCCTCGGCTTGCTGGGGTTGGGCTGCCTGTTCTGGCCGGAACTGGCCGGGCATGCCGCCAGCCCGCAAACCTTGCTTGGCCTGGGCTTGGCGCTGCTCGGCACCCTGTGTTTTTCCGCCGGCAACATGCTGTCGAGCTTGCAGCAGAAGGCCGGGCTAAAGCCGTTGACCACCAACGCCTGGGGCATGGCCTATGGTTCGGCGATGCTGGCGACCTACTGCGTGCTGCGCGGGATTCCCTTCGAGATGGAGTGGAGCGCGCGGTATGTCGGCGCCCTGGCGTACCTGGTGATCCCGGGTTCGGTGATTGGCTTTACCGCCTATTTGACGCTGGTCGGGCGCATGGGGCCGGAACGCGCCGCGTACTGCACCGTACTGTTCCCGGTGGTGGCGCTGAATGTGTCGGCGTTTGCCGAGGGCTACCAATGGACGGCCCCGGCATTGGTGGGGTTGGTGCTGGTGATGCTGGGCAATGTGCTGGTGTTTCGCAAGCCCAGGGCCGCAAACCCTGTTTTAGAGGCGAAGGCAATCTAGTCTTGGCATAGCTAACAGAGACGCTGCCTGACCCACCGCTTTCGCAGCCTCGCCGGGGCTCGACAGCTCCCACAGGGAATTGGCGGTGACTGGTGGAACTCTGTCAGTAGGGCCATCGCGCCGAACGCTTTCTCGCCAACAACAGCGCTCCAATGTGGGAGCTGGCTTGCCTGCGATTGCAGCGTGCCAGCCAACTCATCGCTCACTGAATCACCGCTATCGCAGGCAAGCCCGCATTTGACCGGGTTGATCGGGTTATTTAAGGCCCAGGCGCTTGGCCATTCGACCCAGGTTGGCGCGGTCCAGGCCCAGCTCGCGGGCGGCGCTGGCCCAGTTGTGCTGATGGCGTTCCAGGCAGGCCGTGATCACCTGGCGCTGGTAGTGCTCGGTGGCCTGGCGCAGGTCGCCGGTGGCAAGGGGCGGCGCATCGGTGGGTTCTTCGATGAGCGGCGCGCTGACGTCGGGCAGGTCCAGGTCGAGGGCGTTGAGGCTCAAGATCTTCGGCCGCTCCTGGCAGTTGCCCAGGGCCTTGAGGGCGCTGCGGCCGATCAAATGTTCCAGCTCCCGCACGTTACCCGGCCAGTTGTAGGCCAGCAGCGCCGCCTGGGCATCGCTGGTCAGGCGCAGGCTGCCCAGCCCCATGCGCGAGCGGTTCTGCTCAAGGAAGAATCCCGCCAGCAGCAAGACGTCCCGCCCGCGTTCACGCAGCGCCGGCACTTGCAGCGGGTACACGCTCAGGCGGTGGTAGAAGTCGGCACGATAACGGCCATTGCGCACTTCCAGGGCAAGGTCGCGGTTGGTGGCGGCGATCAGGCGCACGTCCACTTGATGTTCCTTGTCCGAGCCCAGGCGCTGCAACTGGCCACTTTGCAGGACGCGCAACAGCTTGGCCTGTACGGTCAAGGACAGCTCGCCCACTTCATCCAGAAACAGCGTGCCGCCATTGGCCAGTTCGAATTTGCCCCGACGTTCGTTGAGCGCGCCGGTGAAGGCGCCGCGCACATGGCCGAACAGCTCGCTTTCCACGAGGGTTTCCGGCAGCGCGGCGCAGTTGAGGCTGATCAGCGGTTTATCCGCACGGGATGACGCGGCATGAATGGCCTGGGCCACCAGTTCTTTGCCCACGCCGGTTTCTCCAGTGATCAACACCGTGAGGTCACTGCCGCCGACCAGCTTGATCTCTTCCACCAGGCGTTTGTGGGCCTTGCTCTGGCCGATCATTTCCTTGTGCTGCTGGCCGCTGGCCTGGCGGTAGATTTCGGCGCGCTGGTGCTCGTCTTCGGCGCGCAAGGCCAGGCGCTCGATGCGTTCGGCCACGTTGACCGTGGCGGCGGCGAGGCTGGCGAAGGCTTGCAAGGCGTCGAGTTCCACGCGTTCGAAGCGCTCATTGTCGAGGGCATCGAGGGTCAGCAAGCCCCAGGGACGATCGTCGATGAACAGCGGGCAGCCCATGCAGTCGTGCACTTCCAGATGACCGTGCACACCGTCCACCAGGCCGTCATAGGGATCGGGCAATTCGCTGTCGCTGTCGAAGCGGGTAGGGCCGGGGCTGCTCAGCAGCAGGGCGAAGCGCGGGTGCTCGCTGATCTTGAAACGCCGGCCCAGGGTGTCGGCGCTCAAACCGTCCACGGCCAGGGGCACCAGCCATTCGCCGTCCAAACGCAACAGCGCGGCGGCATCGCAGGGCAGCAGGGCGCGCATGGCTTGCAGCAGGCGGCGATAGCGCTCGCCTTCGGGCAACTCGCGGGACAGGTCGGCGACCAGGGGCAGCAGCGTGGTGAGCAGCGATTGTGCAGTCATAATGACTCCTTGTAGTCCTTGTGACTATACGGTGTAGGAAGTCATACTGACTACAAAATAATTAAGCCATTGAAAAATAACGATTTATAAGTTGGCATGAATACTGAGTAGTAAAGGCAAACAGTAAAGCAGCCCAGGAGGCTCCCATGCTTAGTGCCCAAGACCGTGCCATCGTCAAATCCACCGTGCCCCTGCTTGAAAGCGGCGGCGAAGCGCTGATCACCCATTTCTACCGCATGATGCTTTCCGAGTACCCCGAGGTTCGCCCGCTGTTCAACCAGGCCCACCAGGCCAGCGGCGACCAGCCCCGTGCGCTGGCCAATGGCGTGCTGATGTATGCGCGGCATATCGACCAGTTGGACCAGCTCGGCGACCTGGTGGCCAAGATCATCAACAAGCATGTGGCGTTGCAGATTCTGCCGGAGCATTACCCCATCGTCGGCGCCTGCCTGCTGCGGGCGATTTCCGAAGTGCTCGGCAGTGAAATCGCCACCCCGGAGGTGATGAGCGCCTGGGGGGCGGCCTACGGCCAGCTCGCCGATATCCTGATTGGCGCGGAAGCGGCGATCTATGACGAGAAAGCCCAGGCTCCTGGCGGCTGGCGCGGTGCGCGGCCCTTCATCGTGGTCAAGCGCGTGGTGGAGAGTGACGAAATCATCTCGTTCTACTTCGCCCCGGTGGACGACGGTCCGATTCTCTCGGCTGCACCAGGCCAGTACATCGGCATGAAGCTGGTGCTGGACGGTGAAGAAGTGCGCCGCAACTACTCCCTGTCGGCCCTGAGCGATACCGGTCTGTACCGCATCAGCGTCAAGCGCGAAGCGGGCGGGCGCGTGTCCAACTACTTGCATGACCAGATGCATGTCGGTGCCCGGATCGACCTGTTCCCGCCTTCGGGCGAGTTCACCCTGGCGGCCAGCGACAAACCCCTGGTGTTGATCAGCGGCGGCGTGGGCATCACGCCCACATTGCCGATGCTCGAAGCGGCCCTGGCCACCACACGGCCCATTCACTTCATTCATTGCGCGCGCAATGGCGGGGTGCATGCGTTCCGTGACTGGGTCGACGCCCTGGCGGCCGAAAACCCGCAGCTCAAGCGCTTCTACTGCTATGCCGAGGACGATGGCGTGAGCCCGCCGGCGGACAAGGTTGGCCTGCTGAGCCTGGAGCAACTGGCGGCGTGGTTGCCCGAGCAGCGTGACCTCGACGCCTATTTCCTGGGGCCCAAGGGTTTCATGGCGGCCATGAAGCGTCACCTCAAGGCGTTGGGCGTGCCAGAGCGGCAGGCGCGTTATGAGTTCTTTGGTCCGGCGTCGGCGCTGGAATAGTTTTTTTCCTCACATGTGGGGCCGGGCCTGCTGTGGTGAGCAGGCTTGTCCTGCGCTGGGGCGCGAAGCGGCCCCGCCAAACTCCCCCCATATTGACCGCGATTAATCTCCCGTTAACCCCCCTCTGTTTAAACGACACTCTGTGTGTACACTGGCCGCCATCGGCAAAACCATAATCAGGCAAAGGGAAACGGGGATGAGTGACGAATTGCGTTTGGGCAGGGAGCGGCGCTTTCTGGTGTTGTTGGGCATCATCTGCCTGGCGCTGATCGGCGGGGCGCTGTACATGCAAGTGGTGTTGGGCGAGGCGCCGTGCCCGCTGTGCATCCTGCAACGCTATGCCTTGCTGCTGATCGCGATCTTCGCATTCATTGGCGCAGCCATGCGCAGCAAAGGCGCGATCACCCTGTTCGAGGGGCTGGTGGTGCTGAGCGCACTCGGCGGCGTGGCGGCGGCGGGTCACCATGTGTACACCCAGTATTTCCCCAAGGTCAGTTGCGGCATCGATGTGTTGCAGCCGATCGTCGATGACCTGCCCCTGGCCAAGGTGTTCCCCCTGGGCTTCCAGGTCGACGGTTTCTGCGACACCCCGTACCCGCCGATCCTGGGCCTGTCCCTCGCCCAATGGGCATTGGTAGCGTTTGTGCTGACGGTCATCCTGGTGCCGTTGGGTATCTATCGGAATCGTCAACGCCACGCCTGAACCGGTCATGGAAAACGCCCCGTCCTTAATAGAGTGAAGGACGGGGCGTTTTTGTTCGTAGGGAATTGTGAAAGGGGTGTGACGGGGAGCAATTTCAGGTGTGCGCAGTGTGCGACATGTTGTCACACGGATGCTGTCGCAGGACGTTTCCGACTCGATCGACGGCGGCATAAATTTGCGTCAACCGCTCGAATTGTGCTGTCAGTTCGTCGTTCGCGCGCCGCTATGGCGCTGGCGGCGCGCGTGGCATTCGGTGATGTCTGAATGCCTTGTTTTCTGGGGGCTTGGATCCGTTTGCGATGCCCTTACGCGGCGTAAGGACAGCGTCGATTTACCCAATAGCACGGCAATTTTTGTGGTTTTTGTTGAGAATCGAACGCGATAAGATCGCGAACCTTTGCAATATTGGTGAAGGATTATTGCTGTAATCGATAAAAATTATTTCTTTATAAGACATGGTTTATACATCGCCAGCTCACTACAATCGCCCGCACTGAATGTCCGGTGCTGTTCAATATTTGAGCATCGGAGCGGTCGAGGGGCAGATGGAAGGCTCCGTGCGACCCCAAGGTTCCGGCAGCCTTTCAACTATCCGCACCAAATGGAATTGGTCTGTAACAAGGCCTTTAACCACGAAATCGAATAAGAACTCACCGCAGGCTCGTGAAACGCATGGTTATGACGTGACGGGCAGGCTCTTATTCAATCGAAGAGAAATGCCAACCCTTGGCAGGGTGAAGTGTTGGCGATCAAAACCCAACTGCATTGCGCAAGCTGCTTTAGAGGTCGTGAGATGAGTAAAAACAGGTACCCCCGATTACTAGGCTTTTTGCCGCTGCTCGGCATGCTGTTAATGCTGGGAGGCTGCAAGTGGACCTTGATGGACCCAAAAGGACAGATCGGTCTGGATCAACGAAACCTGATCATCACCGCTACTCTGCTGATGCTGCTGGTCGTGGTTCCTGTGATCATCATGACCTTCGCCTTCGCCTGGAAATACCGCGCGTCGAACACCAGCGCCACCTACGCGCCCAAGTGGTCGCACTCCACCAAGATTGAAGTCGCGGTGTGGCTGGTACCGGTCCTCATCATCATCGCCCTGGGTTACATCACCTATAAGTCGACCCACGAGCTGGACCCCTACCGTCCGCTGGAATCCGACGTCAAGCCGATCAACATCGAAGTGGTCGCGCTGGACTGGAAATGGCTGTTCATCTACCCGGACCAGGGTATCGCCACGGTCAACGAGATCAAGTTCCCAGAGAACACCCCGCTTAACTTCCGGATCACCTCCGACGCCGTGATGAACTCGTTCTTCATCCCGGCCCTGGGCGGTCAGATCTACGCGATGGCAGGCATGCAGACTCGCCTGCACCTGATCGCCAACGAAAAAGCTGAAATGGAAGGCATCTCCGCCAACTACAGCGGCGCTGGCTTCACCGGCATGAAATTCAAAGCGATCTCGACGAGCCAGGACGATTTCAACGCCTGGGTAGCCGAAGTCAAGGCCGCACCTAAACAGCTTGATCAAGCTGAATACGATGCCCTGACCAAACCAAGCCAGAACAACCCAGTCGCCCTGTACTCCACGTACGAGCCGAACCTGTTTCAGAAAATCGTCGACAAGTACGAAGGTATGAAGCCAGGCAAGCCGGTCAAGCACGAGAAGAAAGAAGTGGCCGCGGTTGAAGGTTCTGAAACGGGCGCGCATTCAACTGCTGGGGCAGAGGAGTAAACGATGTTTGGTAAATTAAGTTGGGATGCGGTCCCGTTCCACGAGCCGATCGTAATGGTGACTATCGCCATGATCGCGCTGGGTGGTCTGGCGCTCGTAGCAGGTATCACCTATTTCAAGAAATGGTCCTACCTGTGGACCGAGTGGCTGACGTCGGTCGACCACAAGAAAATCGGCGTCATGTACGTCATCGTTGCCATGGTCATGCTGCTGCGTGGTTTTGCCGACGCCATCATGATGCGTACCCAGTTGGCCATGGCCACCGAGGGTTCGCCTGGCTACCTGCCTCCTGAACACTATGACCAGATCTTCACCGCCCACGGTGTGATCATGATCATCTTCATGGCGATGCCATTCTTCACCGGCTTGATGAACCTTGCCTTGCCGCTGCAGATCGGTGCCCGTGACGTTGCCTATCCGTTCCTGAACTCCCTGAGCTTCTGGCTGCTGGTTTCCGGCGTTGTGCTGATCAACGTTTCCCTGGGCGTCGGCGAATTCGCCAAGACCGGCTGGGTTGCGTATCCGCCATTGTCGGGCCTGCAATACAGTCCGGGCGTGGGTGTGGACTACTACATCTGGGCGCTACAGCTATCAGGGCTCGGGACGACGCTGACGGGGGTCAACTTCCTGGCCACCGTCCTGAAAATGCGCGCCCCTGGCATGAAACTGATGGACATGCCGATCTTCACCTGGACCTGCACCTGGGCAAACGTCCTGATCGTGGCTTCGTTCCCGATCCTGGCCGCTACCATGGCGTTGCTGTCGCTTGACCGTTATCTGGATTTCCACATTTTCACCAACGAACTTGGTGGCAATCCAATGATGTACGTGAACCTGTTCTGGGCATGGGGTCACCCTGAGGTGTACATCCTGATCCTGCCAGCGTTCGGTATCTTCTCCGAAGTGATCTCGACCTTTACCGGCAAGCGCCTGTTCGGTCACCACTCGATGATCTACGCATCGGGCGCCATCTCCGTACTGGGCTTCATGGTTTGGCTGCACCACTTCTTCACCATGGGTTCGGGTGCCAGCGTCAACGCCTTCTTCGGCCTGGCGACGATGCTGATTTCCATCCCGACGGGGGTGAAGCTGTTCAACTGGCTGTTCACCATCTACCACGGTCGTCTGCGCTTCACCAGCCATGTGCTGTGGACCCTGGGCTTCATGGTGACCTTCGCCATCGGCGGCATGACCGGCGTACTGCTGGCCGTTCCGGGTGCTGACTTCGTGCTGCACAACAGCCTGTTCGTGATCGCGCACTTCCATAACGTGATCATCGGTGGTGCTGTATTCGGTTACATCGCAGGTTTCGCGTTCTACTTCCCGAAAGCGTTCGGCTTCAAACTGCACGAAGGCTGGGGCAAGGCTGCATTCTGGTTCTGGATCTCGGGCTTCTTCGTCGCGTTCATGCCGCTCTATGCACTGGGCTTCATGGGCATGACCCGTCGTCTGAACGCCACGACCAACCCTGAGTGGGTACCGTACCTGTACGTTGCCATGTTCGGTGCGGTGATGATCGCGGTAGGTATCGCCTGCCAGCTGATCCAGCTGTACGTGAGTATCCGTGACCGCAAGCAGAACGCGTGCGACTCCGGCGACCCATGGAATGGCCACACCCTGGAATGGTCGACTTCGTCGCCACCGCCGTTCTACAACTTCGCCGTGATCCCGACTGCGAACACCGTCGATGCGTTCACCGAAGCCAAGGAAGACGGTACTGCGTACCAGAAGCCGAAGCACTACGAACCGATCCACATGCCAAACAACACCGCCACTGGCGTGGTGATGGGCGGCCTGCTGACCGTATTCGGTTTCGCGATGATCTGGCACATCTGGTGGCTGGCCATCGTGAGCCTGGTGGGCACTATCGGTTACTTCATCATTCACGCTGCCCGTGATGATCAAGGCTACATGGTGCCGGTCGAAACGATCGAGCGCATCGAAGCCGAGCAGCACGCTCGCCTGGTAGCCGAGAAGAAGATTCCGGCCAACCGTGTAGAAACCTCGTTGGAACAGGCTTAAACCATGTCGAACTTAGTGACCAATGCTGGACACGCCCATGTCGATGACCATGGGCACGATGACCATCACCACGACTCGGGGCCAATGACCGTTTTCGGTTTCTGGCTCTACCTGATGACCGACTGCATCCTGTTTGCGTCGATCTTCGCGGTGTACGCGGTACTGGTAAACAACGTAGCGGGTGGCCCGTCGGGCCACGACATCTTCGAACTGCCTTACGTGCTCGGCGAAACCGCCTTGCTGTTGTTCAGTTCGATCACTTACGGCTTCGCCATGTTGGCCTTCTACAAAGGCAACAAGAAAGGCGTTCTGAGCTGGTTGGCACTGACCTTCCTGTTCGGCCTGGGCTTCATCGGCATGGAGATCAACGAGTTCCACCTGCTGATCTCCGAAGGCTATGGCCCGCACCGTAGCGGCTTCCTGTCGGCGTTCTTCACGCTGGTAGGCACCCACGGTCTGCACGTTTCGGCTGGCCTGCTGTGGATGGCGGTGATGATGTATCAGGTCAATAAGCACGGCCTGACCAACACCAACAAGACTCGCCTGACCTGCCTGAGCCTGTTCTGGCACTTCCTGGACGTGGTCTGGATCTGCGTATTCACCGTCGTTTACTTGATGGGGACTCTGTAATGGCTAATGCACACTCCCATGACCATGACAGCCATGATGCAAGCCACGGCAGCGTTAAGTCCTACGCTATCGGCTTCATCCTGTCGGTCATCCTGACGCTCATCCCGTTTGGTCTGGTGATGTACCCGACCCTGCCAAAGTCGATCACTTTGATGATCGTGCTGGCATTCGCGGTGATTCAGGTTCTGGTTCACCTGGTGTACTTCCTGCACCTGGATCGTTCCAAGGAACAGCGCGATAACGTGGTTGCCTTCGTGTTCGCAGGGATCGTAATCGTGCTGCTGGTTGGTCTGTCGATATGGATCATGTTCAGCATCCACACCTACATGATGGCGAAGTGAGGTAAGACCCGATGTCGCTTAAGCACTTTATCCAAATCACCAAACCGGGGATCATTTTCGGTAACGTGCTTTCTGTGGCAGGCGGCTTCTTCCTGGCCTCCAAGGGACATGTCGATCTGGCCATTTTCCTGGCCGCGATGATCGGCACGTCCCTGGTGGTAGCTTCCGGTTGCGTGTTCAACAACTGCATCGACCGCGACATCGACTTCAAGATGGAGCGCACCAAGAATCGGGTGCTGGTCCAGGGCCTCATCTCCCTGAAGCTGGCGCTGATCTACGCGACCGTTCTGGGCGTTGCCGGCGTGGCGTTGTTGTACCAGGTGGCCAACCCGCTGGCGGCGCTGTTTGCCGTGATCGGCTTTGTCATCTACGTCGGCCTCTACAGCCTGTACCTCAAGCGCAAGTCGGTTCACGGCACGCTGGTGGGCAGTCTGTCGGGGGCGATGCCGCCGGTGATTGGTTACGTGGCCGTGACCAATAGCTTCGACATGGCCGCGCTGACGCTACTGGTGATGTTCAGCCTGTGGCAGATGCCGCACTCTTATGCCATTGCGATCTTCCGCTTCAATGACTACCTGGCTGCCTCGATTCCGGTTCTGCCGGTCAAGCGTGGTATCCGCGTGGCCAAGAAACACATCCTGCTCTACATCCTGGCCTTCCTCGTGGCGACCTTGATGTTGACCTTCAGTGGCTACGCCGGCATGAGCTACCTCGCCGTTGCCGCCGCCATGGGCATGTACTGGCTGTACATGGCCTGGACCGGCTACAAGGCGGTGGACGACACCGTCTGGGCGCGCAAGCTGTTCGTGTTCTCGATCTTCACCATCACCGCGCTGAGCGTGATGATGTCGTTGGATTTCCAGGTGCCCAAGGAGCTGTTGCTGACCTACGCACACTGAGTGATGACGCAGTGAAAGAGCCCCGCCTTCGAGAGAAGCGCGGGGCTTTTTCTTGGGCACGGGTTAAATCCGTCGAGGTTTTTCTCGTCATACCCCTCTGTACGCGCTGTGCGAATCCATCACTCGGCTCAAGGAGCAGTCACCATGGTCAGCGTAAGTCGTCGTTCTCTGCTTGCCCTGGGCGCAGCCCTGCCGTTGCTCGGCCGCCTGGACCTGGCCGTGGCCGGCCCGGCGCCGGCCACCCCGGACAAAGTGCGCCTGAACTACAACGAAAGCCCCTATGGCCCGTCCGCCACCGCGCGCGAGGCGATGCAGCGCGGCATTGCCACGGCCGGCCTCTACCCTTACGGACACATGTACGCCCTGGCCGCGCAGTTTGCTCGTCTTCAAGGAATCGATGAAGATCAGGTCGCCGTGTTTTCCGGCTCGATGGCCGCCCTGCGCTATGCGGTGCTGGCGTTCACCAGCCAGACCCGAGGCCTGGTGATGGGCACGCCGTCCTATGAAGTGCCGCGCCAGGCGGCCGAAGCCTGGAAGGCACCGGTACAGGAAGTGAACCTCACCGCCGAACACGCCCACGACGTGCCGGCGATGCTCGCTGCCGATCCCCAGGCCGGCATGCTCTACCTCTGCAACCCCAACAACCCCACCGGCACCCTGACCCCAACCGAGGCCATCCGCGAGGCACTGGCAAACAAACCCAAGGGCAGCGTGCTGGTGGTGGACGAGGCCTATATCGATTTCTCCGACGCACCCAGCTGCGTGAGTTGGGTCAAGGCGCATGACGACCTGCTGGTGCTGCGTACCTTCTCGAAAATCTACGGCATGGCCGGCGCCCGTGTAGGCCTGGCGATCGGTCACCCGGCGCTGCTGGAGCGCCTGGCGGTGTTCGGTGGTGACAACGTGCCCGCCGGCCCCAGCCTGCTCGCCGCCCGCGCGAGTCTCGACGACGTCAAACTGCTGCCCCAGCGCAAGGCGCTCAATGCCAAGGCGCGCGACGAGACCATCGCCTGGCTCCAGGCTCGCGGTTTCACCTGCACGCGGTCCCACAGCAACTGCTTCATGATCGACGTGAAACGCCCTGCCGAAGAGGTCATCGAGCAACTGGCGGCCCAGGGCGTGCTGGTCGGGCGGGTGTGGAAAAACTGGCCGCAGTGGGTACGCGTCACCGTGGGCAGTGCGCAGCAAATGCAGCGGTTCCGCGAAGTGTTCGCGTCGCAGGTGGCTTGATTCGACGGATTGCGCTGCCCCATGGTCGCCCCGCCATGGGAAGCACTGGACAAGGTCTGTAGGGCGTGTTTCATTCTCGTTGTTGCGTAAGGATATTTCTTACGGTGTGAGTCGGCTCCGGGCGGGGCGCTTTGGGATTGATGTGGTCCCGGCAGAACGCTAGCCTCACCCGTAGTCACTCATCAGGGACGAGATTCATGCGAAGCAATGGCCAACCCGACAACACCTCCCCACTTCAGCCCGCCGACGTGCGTCAATTGCTCGATGCGGAGCTGACCCGACGCGGCCTGGGGCACTTCGAGGTCTACCAGTGCGGGCCGACGCTGGACGAGGCCGAGATCATCACCAATTATCCCGATGCCCTGGACCGTGCCGACTCGGCCGACGACTTCTACCAGCGCGGCCAGTTGCTCTCTTTGTCCAAGGGGCGGGTCAAACCGTTTTTCTGGAGCGACGAAAACCTGCTGGCCCCTGCCGAGCAAGCCGTGCCGGTCCCTGGCCCTTGCGCACCGGTGGAGGAGGGGGCGAGTTTCATCGTGCACGGCAACCGTGGGTTCTACTCCATCCTCAACCTGTGCAGCTTCGGCGAAGGCCAGCAGTTTCGTGACACCGTGCTGGCGAACAAGAGCGAGCTGCAAATGTTGCTGGTTTCGGTCTACGACGAAGCGCTGGAGAACTGTGCGCCTCCTGCGTCCCAGCAAAGCGTGCTGACCCCGCGCGAAACCGAAGTGCTGTCATGGACCAGCCTGGGCAAAACATATAACGAGATCGCGCTGTTGACCTCCATGAGCCCGCGCACGGTCAAGTTCCACATGAAAAACGTCTTCGACAAACTGGACGTTACCAACGGCAAATCCGCCATTCGCAAGGCCCTGCAACTGGGCTATATCCGCGAACAAGCCTGATCCCTTCCGTTTGACCCAACGCCCGCCTGCGCCCTTGCGCAGGCGGGCGTTCGCGTGTGCGCGTCACGCTGGCCTACCTGTCTAAAAGGGCAGCTTGTTAGCGATAGGGCGGTGCTTTAGCTTTTTTTGCAGCCGATGAGTTTAGCTCAGGCCAAAAAAACGTTAGCCGCAACCCCCAAAAAAATGCCCGGACCGGCAATGAGCCTTTTGTCCGGGCGGGGTGTTGCAGCGTGCCGCTTAATTATGGAGTGATTATGCTGGTCGATCAGAACAAAGCACCTGTTGGCGAATACGCCGCGGGCATTTCCCGGGAGACCTTCGGGATGCTCAAACACCTGTGCAAAAAAGACAACTATCACTGGGCTATCGCGCTGGGCAAGGACTACGCAATCATCGCCTTTGCCATCTACCTCTCGCTGGGGATCAGCTACTGGTTCTACCCGGTTTCACTGTTTTTGATTGGCACCACGCAGCGTGCCCTGGCCAATGTGTTGCACGAATCGGCCCACAAGCTGTTGGCGCAGAACCGCTTTATCAACTGGGTCTCCGGCACCTTTCTGTCCGGTTACCTGATCTTCCACCTGCACCAGTCCTATAGCAATTCGCACATCAAGAACCACCATGTGCACCTGGGCCACCCGGAAAAAGACCCCGACTACAACTTCCACCTCAAGTGCGGTCTGTACGACGTTCGGCAGAGTGAGCGCGAGTTCTTCCTGAAAAACGTGCTGCTGGCACTTTCCGGCTACCGCACCGTGCAATACATCCGTTACATCATCAAGGACCGCGTCAAAGCCCAGGGTTCGGACAGGATCATCCGCAACGAACGCCTCATGCTGTGGACCTACTGGGCGGTGATCTTCGCTGCCGCCGCCGCGTTCGGCGTGGTCACTGAACTGCTGCTGTTCTGGCTGGTGCCGCTGTTCACCACTGCCGTGGCGGTGGGCTGGATCATCGAGCTGGCCGAACACTACCCGCTGCCGGCCGCCGAGACCGAGAAGCTGCTGCTGACCCGCAACCGCAAAGGCAACGCGCTGGAGAACTTCTTCTTCGGCCGCCATGACGACAACTACCACCTGGTGCACCACCTGCACCCGGCCATTCCCCACTGGAACATGCGCAAGGCCCATGAGCTGCTGATGTCGCACCCCGAGTACGCCCGTTGGGACAACCTCTGGGCCGGGATCTTCACCCGTGACCGTCAGAGCCGCCACAAGGAAACCATGCTCAGCTACGCCGCCAAGTTCCGCGCGCACAAGCTCGCCAACCATGCCGACGACTCGAGTTTCGCCCGGCGCATGCTCAACCAGGCCTACGGGGTTTAAGCCATGACCGACATCGATAACAGCCTGCTGGCGACCCTGGCCCTGAAAAAACTCGCGGCCAACAAGACCTACCGCGACCTGTTTCTGGCCAGCGACACCCTGCGCGATTTCCTGCGTCCGGCGGCCCTGCGCTACATCATTTCCGAAGACCGCCTGGAGATGCTCGACAAACTGGCCGCCCTGCAAGGCAAGGGCTACCGCACGGGCGTCGAATACGTCGGCGAAGAGGCCACCACCCTGGCCGAAGTCACCACGGCCACTGAGGAATACCTCAAGCTGATCGACCTGATGGCGCTGCACCCCACGCTGGCCGAACCGCCGCAACTGGGCTTCGACCTGTCCAACGTCGGCACCATTATTTCCCGTGATCTGGCGATCGAGAACTGCTCGAAAATCCTTACCCATGCCGCCGACAAGGATGTCGGCGTGATCCTCAGCATGGAACGTTCGCAATGGACCGACTCGATCCTGGACATCTTCCTGCACCTGAGCGCGCGCTTTCCCAACCTGGGCATCACCCTTCAGGCGCAGCTCAACCGTACCCCGGATGACCTCGGCGCCATCCTTGAGACCGGCTGCAAGGTGCGCCTGGTCAAGGGCGTCTATGCCGAGCCGGCAGCCATTGCCTTGCCCCGTGGCGCGCAACTGAACGAGCGATATCTCGGGCTGCTGGACCGCATCAACGGCGCCAGCCCGCGCTACGCCTTCGCCACCCAGGACCCACTGCTGGTCGAGGAGATTCTCGCCAGTGGCATCGCCCACCGTGGCGAGCTGGAGATGCTCCACGGCGTGCGCCCCGAGCTGATCAAGGCGGTCAAGGACCAAGGCAGGGTCAAGACGCGCGTCTCCGCGGTCTACGGCACCAACTGGTACCTGCACTTGCTGCATCGCGTGGCGGAGTTCCCGCAGAACATTTTCCTGGCGCTGGACGACGTGGCGTCGCCACGACCTTCCGAAACCGCCACTTTTTACTGAAGAGGACATCCTCATGAAGCCGTACGTTGCCCTGGTTGACGTCTACTCGAGCGGTAACTTCCTGCCGCAATTCTTTCGCGAGGCCGGTGTGGGGCTGATTCATGTGCAAAGCACGCCCGAGCTGATGCCCAGCATGCTCGGGCCGAACCTGGCCGAGTTCGAACACAACCTGATTTTCAACGGCAGCGCCGATGCGGTCGTGCGCCGCCTGCGCGATTTCAACGTAGTCGCGGTGATCGCCGGCCAGGAGCCGGGCGTGCCGTTCGCCGACTACTTGAGCGAGCAGCTGCAACTGCCGACCTCCAACGGCAGCGCCGGCTCCCGGGCCCGTCGCGACAAGTTCGAGATGATCAATAAGGTCGCTGCCGCCGGCCTGCTGACCGCGCGGCAGATCAAGTCCGCCGACCCTGCCGAACTGCTGGCGTGGGTGGAGGCCGGGCACGTGTTTCCGTGTGTGATCAAACCGCTGAGTTCGGCGTCGACCGATGGGGTTTCGATCTGCCACACCCTCGACGATGTGAAGCGTGCCTGCACCGAGGTGGTGTCCAACCTGGACATCTTCGGGCTGGCCAACACCGAAATTCTCTGCCAGTCGTACCTCAAGGGCCCGGAATACATCGTCGACACCGTCAGCCGCGACGGGCAGACCTACGTGTGCGGTATCTGGCGCTACGTGAAGCGTGAAATCAGCGGCGGCAAGAACATCTATGACCGCGACGTGCTGATCGCCTCAGACAGCCCCGAAGCCAATGCGCTGGTGCACTACATCGTGCAGGTGCTCAAGGCGCTGGGTATCGACAACGGCCCGGCCCACTCCGAAGTGATCCTCACCGAGGGCGGCCCTGCGCTGGTGGAAGTGGGCGCGCGCCTGAACGGCAACATGGAGCCCAACTTCCACGACATCAGCCTGGGCGCCAACCAGGCGCAACTGACGTACCTGGCCTATTGCGACGGTGAAACCTTCAAGGCCCGTTATGCCGGCAAGCGTTATCGCAAGCTCAAGGAAGCGTGCGTGATCAACACCGACACCACGCTGCAAGGCGAGGTGACGGGCTTCAACGAAGCGGCCATCCACCTCATCGAAGCATTGCCATCGGTGCACAAGCTGAGCGTGAAGTACAAGGCCGGCAAGCTGATGAAGAAGACCGTGGACCTGCTCAGCAGCCCGCTGCGGGTGTTCCTGTTGTCGGAGAACCAGCGTGAAATCGACCAGGACTATGAACAGATCCGTCAGTACAAAGACAACGTCTATGTGATCCGCTGATGGGTACTTATCGCGCGTTACGCGGGCTCAACGCTCGGCTGCAGTCGCTGTTCCTGATCACCCTGGTGTTCCGCATGGGCACCATGGCGTTTCCCTTCTACGCGGCGTACCTGATTCACCAGCACGCCGTGTCGGCGGGCACCGCCGGCTTGCTGGTGGGCGTGTATGGCGCGGGTGCGCTGTTCGTGGACCTGATCATCGGCGCAGTGATCAAGCGCTTCACCGCCGGCCGGGTGATCCTCGGCTCGCTGTTGCTCAACGCCGTGCTCCTGCTGGTGATCCCGTCGGTGGATAACACCGCCGCGCTGTTCGTGTTGTCGTTCCTCTGGGGCGGCTGTTACGAGGCGTTCACCCCGGCGACGTTCTCCGAGACGGTGACCCACAGCAGCAGCGAGACGCGCAAAGTGGCGTTCTCGTGCAACCGTCTGGCGATCAATATCGGCATGGCGATCGGGCCACTGTTGGGCAGCCTGATTTTCCTGAGCAATGCCGACGCGGTGTTCTACCTCAATGCCGGGTTGTCCTTGGTGGCATTCGCGGCGTGCCTGTGGTTCGGGCGTGCGGTGCCGGCGGTCGCAGGGCAGGGCGCGGCCGTGGTGGGCAAGGGCAACGGCTTGCCCGAGACCGCGCCGTTCGAGCGCTCGCGCTTGCTGGTGATCCTGCTGGCCGCCTTGCCGGTGCATGTGGCCTACGCGCTGCCGCCGACGTTTCTGTCGGCCTACATCATCAATTACACCGAGCTGCCGGCGTACTACGTCGGCGTCATCTTTTTCATCAATGCGCTGCTGGTGATCCTCTTCGAAGTGCCGATCAACCAGCGCATGGCGCACCTGTCGAGCAGCCGCTCGCTGGTGGCGGGCTTCCTGGTGGCGGGCGTCGGGTTCTTCCTGATGGGCTTCAGCCACCTTGGCGCGCTGTTGCTGGTGGCCACCGTGTTGTGGAGCCTGGGCGAGATGATCGTGTTTCCGGGCATTACCCACTACGTCAGCAGCATCTCCAGCCGCCACACCGTGGACCGCAACCTCGGCTACTACTCGGCGGGGGTCAATATCGGGGTGATGATCACACCGTCGCTGGCCTTCATGCTGGTGTCACGGCCTGAACTGCCCTCGCCCTGGCTGCTGGCCGGTACCGTGCTGTTGCTGTTCGCCGTGGCGGTGGGGGTGATGAAAAGCTCGACTCTTTTGTGGAACAAGGAAGCCTGAGATGAACCTTGTGCATTTGAACACCGCCGGCGCGGGCCTGATGTCCCCGGCGACTCTGGACGCCATGCAGCGTTTCACCGCCAGTGAGGCGCGTATCGGCAGCTACGAGACTGAACTGGCCTACGACACGTTGCTCAATGTCGACCTGTATCGCGTCGCTGCCGGGCTGCTGAATGCGCAGCCGTCGGACATCGCGTTCTTCAGCAGTGCCACCGAAGCCTGGACCAGCATCCTTGGCAAGCTGGAGTTTCCAAGGGGCGCGCGGGTGTGGGTGTCGACGTCGGAATACGCGGCGAACCTGATCTTTTTCAATTACCTCAAGCAGTCGCGCGAGATTCGCGTCGAAGTGATCCCCACCACGCCGACCAGCCCCTTGGACCTGGATTGGGTGCGCCGCCACCTGGATGACGAGGTGTTTCTGGTCAGCGTGTCGCACCTGCCATCGTGCTGCGGGGTGATCAACCCGGTGCAAGCGTTGGGCGCGCTGCTCAAGGACTCCGGCGCGCTGTATGTGGTGGATGCCTGCCAGTCCCTGGGGCAATTGCCGCTTAACGTGCGGGATATCCACTGTGACCTGCTGACCGGCGCCGGTCGCAAGTTTCTCTGCGGTCCGCGTGGCAGCGGCATTGCTTATGTCTCGCCGCGCTTGCTCAACCGGCTGCGATTGAATTTCGCCGACCTGCACGCCGCCAGCACCGACGGCCAGGTCAACCGGGTGGAGGTAGCGGGGGCGCGGGTATTGGAGATTGCCGAGAAGAGTTTTTCGGCGTTGGTGGGATTGCACACGGCATTGCAGGAGTTCGCGCAGGTGGAGGCCGAGGTGAACACCGAGCCCTATGCCCTGCTGGTGCAGGAGCTCTGGCGCATGCCCCGGTTGCAACTGATGTGCGACCAGTTTCGGCAAACCGGGATTGCCTCGTTCGTACCGCGTAACCTGGCGGCCAAGGCGTTTGTCGGCCAGGCCCGCGAGTTGGGCCTCAACCTGTGGGCGGGCACCGCCGCCCATACGCCGTTATTGCTCAAGGACCTGGGCGCGACACATTTCGTGCGCGCTTCGGTGGGTCGGCACGTGACGCTACAGCAGGTGGAGCAGGCCGTGAGCATCCTGCGCACGTTGTAGCGTCAACAGGTTACTGAGCGGCGATGGCGTAACCGTCAAAGGCGCTTTGCTGTTGCAGGGCGGTGATGATGCTCTTGCGGGTGACCGGCTGCTCCACGCCACTGTTGTCGACGAAGGTTTCGCTTTCCAGCTCGGCGTCGTTGCCTTCACCCACGAACGCGAAGCCGAGGAACTCGAAGGCTTCGCGGTCGACGCTGGGCTTGGAGCGTGGCGTGCGCAGCGGCAGGGTGACGCTGATGCCATCCTTGCTGATCACGAACACTTCGGTGTCTTTCTTGGCCCGTGCGGCCTTGCTCTTGCCGGCGCTCGGGTTGCTGATGGCCTGGTGGCTCTGGTTCAGCACCTTGAGGGCCAGGCCGTAGACCAGTTCCTGAAATGCCGGGTCGTCCTTGAAGCTGGACAGGATGCGGCTGATCGAGAACTGGCTGCTGAGGTTTTCCAGGGCGGCGTTGTCGGCGGCTTCGGCGTCCTTCAATTGCTTGAGCTGGCCCATCAGCTCGTAGGCCTTGTCGTCATCGAAGGCGTCATGGGCCTGGCGAATGGCCGCGCGCAGTTCGCGGATCTGGTCGCTTTCTTTGGAGGTGTGAAAGGCGTCCAGCACCATCTCACTGATGATCTTGGCCGCAGGCACATGCTGTGAAAGATTGATGGCGTTTTCGTATTGGGCCTTGGATTGCAAGGTGACCACGAGGGCTTCGGCGGATTCTTCGGTGTACGAATCGGACATTGAAATTTCACTACTTCAGTAAACGGAAAAAAGCGTCGGGCATTTTCAGGGGGGAGGGGAGTCAGGTCAAGGCAGCCGGCTGTCAGTAGTGATAGCGGCACATCAGGATTTGCACCTCATCGTCTTCGAATCCATACACAAGGCGATGCTCGGCAGTGATTCGTCGTGACCAGAAACCACTCAGGTTGTGTTTGAGGGGTTCGGGCTTGCCAACGCCGTCAAACGGATCTCTTTGGATAGCCTTGATCAGCAGGTTTATTCGCTTGAGCCCTGCTTTGTCGTTTTGTTGAAACCAGAGATAGTCGTCCCATCCCTCGGGGGTAAACAGAATTTTCATTCTTCTATCAACCGCCTTGGTTTGGCTTTACCGCCTCGCAAACTGTTGATCGAGTTGATGAGGCGCTCGGCATTTTTAGGCGAGCGCAACAGATAAGCCGTCTCTTCGAGCGCATTGAATTCTGATAGGGAAATCATCACTACGGGTTCGCCTTTTTGTCGGGTCAGCAGCAGCGGGATGTGATCTTCGTTTACCCGATCCATCGTGTCGGATAGATGAGCGCGGGCTTTGGTGTAGTTGATGGTTTCCATAATCATGTCCTAGGTTGATGAGCGGAACGTACAGAAATAAGTACATGTTCTCAAGCGGCATCTTATCAACGGTCAAGTGCTCTGCTCGATCAGCCATTCGGTTCTGACTTGCAAGTCCACGGCAGTCGCCCTGTTGATGCCCGTTGTTAACTCAATTGCCTGAGGCACGCCTCAAGCCGATCCAACCCCTCTTCCAGCACCGCCAGCTCAATGGTCAGTGGCGCCAACAGGCGGATGATGTGCCGCGACTTGCCGCTGGGCATCAGCAGCAACCCCGCGTCCCGTGCCAGGCTGAGCAGTTGGCTGAGTTGCCGGGGCGCGGGGCTGCCGTCGGCGTGGGCCAGTTCGATGCCGCGCATGGCGCCGACACCGGTAAGACGACCCAGGTAGGGCGACAGCCTTTGCGCATGCCATTGTTCATAGCGGCTGACGATGGCTTCTTCCTGCTGCGAGCCCCAGGCGCTCAGGTGCTCGTCGGTCATTGCATCGAGGGTGGCCAGCGCCGCCGCGCACGCGATGGGGTTGCCCGAGTAGGTGCCACCCAGGCCGCCCTTGGGCAGGTTGTCGAGCAACGTCTTGCGGCCCACCACGGCGCCCAGCGGCACGCCGCCGGCAATGCTTTTGCCGAGCAGGAGCAGGTCCGGCTCGATGCCCAGGCGCGAGAAGGCGAAACGCGCGCCGGTGCGACCGAACCCCGACTGGATTTCATCGGCGATCAGCAGGATGTTTTTCTCGTCGCAGAAGCGCCGCAGGGCCTGGGCGAACTCGACGTCCAGGGCCAGGAAACCGCCTTCGCCCTGCACCGGCTCGATGATGAAACAGGCTACATCGTCGACATCCAGTTCCACGCTGAACAGGCGGTCCATGGCCTTGAGCGCTTCAGCGCAGGTCACGCCGTTGTCGGCGCTGGGGTAGGGCAGGTGGTACACCGGGCCGGGCAGTACGCCGACTTTTTGCTTGTAGGGAGCGACCTTGCCATTGAGGTTGAGGGTGGCCAGGGTGCGGCCGTGGAAGGCGCCGTCGAAGGCGATCACCGCCGTACGGCCCGTAGCGCCGCGCACGATCTTCAAGGCGTTTTCCGCCGCTTCCGCCCCGCTGTTGGTGAGCATGCCGCTGACCGGGTAGCTCACCGGAATGAACCCCGTCAGGCGATCCATCAGTTCGAGGTAGGGCGCATGGGGCGCAGCGTTGAAGGCGTAGTGGGTCAGACGGGTGGCTTGTTCGCGAATCGCCTCCACGACGCCCGGGTGACAATGCCCGAGGTTGAGCACCCCGATGCCGCCGACAAAGTCGATGTAGCGTTTGCCCGCCGTGTCCCAGACTTCGGCGTTCTTGCCGTGGCTGAGGCTGATGGGGTGAACGATGGAAATCGACTGGCTGATGGTTTCGCGGCTCATGACTCTCGGACTCGGCAAGGGCGGGCTTCTTTTTATCTAAGCCGGGCGCCTGCCCTTGCCGCAAACGAAATAAAGTCGCCGGGTCATGACTGAAAGTCGGGATGTGCCTTCACATAGTCGACCATCCACTTCAGGAAAGCCTTCACCTTGGGGATGTCGCCGGCATGCTCGGCATGGGCGATGAAGTGCGCACCGGCGCTGGGCATCGCGTAGTCCCAGGGGATCGTCAAACTGCCCGCGGCCAGTTCTTCGGCCACCAGGTATTGCGGCACCAGCGCCACGCCGTATCCCGATTGCGCGGCGCGAATGCACATGTAGAACGTGTCGAAGCGCGGCCCGTGGTAGCTGTTCTGCGAATGCAGGCCCTGCTCCAGGAACCATTCATGCCAGGCCTCCGGGCGTGAAGTGCATTGCAACAGGGTGTGATGGGACGAGGCGTCGCTGCCCGGCGCGACAAAACCCGGCGCGCACACCGGTACCACGGCTTCGCGAAACAGCTCGATGCACGTCGCACCCGGCCACGCACCCTGGCCAAAGAAAAACGCAATATCGGCCTTGGCTTGCAGTACGTCGAAGGGCTCCAGCTCGTTGCGCACGTCCAGGTGAATGGTCGGGTGCCGGGCGGCGAAGTCCTTGAGCTTGGGCACCAGCCAGCGATCACCGAAGGTGGGTTGGGTGGCGATGCGCAGCACTTCGGTCTCGCCGCCGTAGGTGAGGATATAGCGGCTGGAGATATCCACCTGGTTGAGGATCTTGCGCACTTCGGCCAGGTACAGCGCGCCGGCCGGCGACAGGTACAGGCGCTGGCGCACCCGTTCGAACAGGTTGTGGCAGAGCATTTCTTCCAGCTGGGCCACCTGCTTGCTCACCGCGCTCTGGGTGAGGTGCAGCTCTTCGGCGGCGCGGGTGAAACTCAGGTGGCGGGCGGCGGCTTCGAAGCACTGCAAGGCCGTCATCGAAGGGGTCAAGCGTTTTGAAATCATGCAGTTCATTCCAAATCGGAAGGAGCCTTTGCCTAAAGGTCGTTTGTGGCAGCGGTGTAAAGCCGTCGATACTGCCCGCCAGCACTATAAACCGGCGCGGGCTGTGCAGCGCCGAATAATAAAGTTCGCAGGGAGTGCCTCGCATGAAAAACCTCAAGACCACCTTGGCCGCCATTATCGCCGCCGCAACCCTGGGCCTGGCTGCCGGCGCCCAGGCGGGTACAACGTTGGACGCCATCCAGAAAAAGGGTTTCATCCAGTGCGGCGTCAGCGACGGTTTGCCGGGCTTCGGCGTGCCGGACAGCAAGGGCAAGATGATCGGCATCGATGTGGACGTGTGCCATGCCGTCGCCGCTGCCGTGTTCGGCGATGCCTCGAAGGTCAAGTTCAGTCAGTTGACCGCCAAGGAGCGTTTCACTGCGCTGCAATCGGGCGAGGTCGACGTGATATCCCGCAACACCACCTGGACCAGCTCCCGCGATGCGGGCATGGGCCTGGTGTTCACCGGCGTGACCTATTACGACGGTATCGGCTTTCTGGTGAACACCAAATTGGGTGTCACGGCGGCCAAACAACTGGACGGCGCCACCGTGTGCCTGCAGGCCGGCACCACCACTGAACTTAATGTTTCTGATTACTTTCGCACCCACGGCATGAAGTACACGCCGATCACTTTCGACACTGCCGATGAAAGCGCCAAGGGCCTGGAGTCGGGGCGCTGCGATGTGCTGACCACCGACCAATCAGGCCTCTACGCGCAACGCATCAAGATGGCCCACCCCGACGAGTTTGTGGTGCTGCCGGAAGTCATCTCCAAGGAGCCTTTGGGGCCGCTGGTGCGCAAGGGCGATGACGAGTGGTTCAGCATCGTCAAGTGGACCCTGTTCGCGATGATCAACGCCGAGGAGATGGGCATTACCTCGCAGAACGTCGAAGAACAGGCCAGAACCACCAAGAACCCGGACATCGCGCGACTGTTGGGCGCCGACGGGGAATACGGCAAGGACCTCAAGCTGCGCAAGGACTGGGTAGTGCAGATCGTCAAGCAGGTGGGGAACTATGGCGAGGTCTTCGAGCGCAACATTGGCCAGGGCAGCGTGCTGAAGATCAAGCGCGGGCTCAATGCGTTGTGGAGCGATGGCGGCATCCAGTACGCGCCGCCGGTTCGATAAGCCTGCAGGCGTTACACGGACACGCTGTCCTTGCCCTTTGCCTTGGCGCGGTACAACGCCTGATCGGCGCGCGCCATCAGGTCGACGGGGGACTCTCCCGGACGGCGCTCGGCCACGCCCAGGCTCAGGGTCACCCGGAAATCGCTGGACACCGGGGTGTTCCTGACCTGCCGGCGAAGCGTCTCGGCCTGCGCGCGCGCGTCCTCCAGTGAGCTGTCAGGCAGCACCACCATGAATTCATCGCCGCCCCAACGGGCCAGCAGGTCGTCGGGGCGCATGCGACTTTCCAGGGCCTCTGCAACCCGTACCAGCGTCTGGTCACCGACGCTGTGGCCATAGCGGTCATTGATCGGTTTGAAATCATCGATGTCCATGGCGATCAGTGCCAGTGGCAAGCGAAAGCGCTCGGCTCGATCAGTGGCCTCCAGCAGAACCTTTTCCAGGCGATAGCGGTTGGCCACGCGCGTCAGGGCATCACGCTCGGCCAGGAAGCGGTTCTCGTCCAGTTGCAATTGCAGTTGCAGGTTGACCCGCGACAACTCGCGCGTGCGCTCGGCCACCAGCGCTTCCAGGGACTGATTGCGCTGTTCGAGCAGTTCGATGGAGTGCTTGCGTGCATGGATATCCCGGTGGGCGCCGACCATGCGCGCCACTGAGCCGTCGGCGTTGCGTGCAATGACGTAGCCACGGTCTTCGATCCACAGGTAGGTGCCATCTTTCTTGCGGCAGCGGTATTCGATTTGGTAATGGGGCGCGCGACGGTGGATGTAGTCATCGAACAGTGTCATGACCTGAGGATAGTCATCGGGATGGATCACGTTTTCCCAGGTGAACACGGTGTTGGCCAGGGCATGGCGGGGGTAGCCCAGCATTTCGTACCAGCCCGGGTTGCGGTAGACGAATCCGGTATTGGCGTTCCAGTCCCAGATGCCGTCGCTGACCAGCTCGAGGATGGTGTGCAGCATGTCGGCATTGAGATGAGCGCAGTCATGGCTCAATGGCGGGGTATCGGGAATATCGTCCATTCGCATGCTCCTTGCGTGAGCGGGCTCCAGCGCCTGTCAGTTTTAATGCCGATACTCCGTGGCTGGGGCTACTGTACAACGGGTGCAAGGCGATTGGGATAGGACATATGTGCTGTTGATCACTGCGGTGGCAGCATGCGGGTGCGGGGTTTGCCATTGGCGTTGTACTGATAAATGGTTTCAGGCTGGCCCTGTTCGTTGAAGAACACCTGGCCAATCCCCGCCGAATTCCACAACCGCTCGCCTGCCCGGGCATGTTCCGGCGTATACGGCACTACCTGCAAGGGGCGTCGGCGGGTGAAGCGGTTGAGGGGCGAGCGGGGTGAGTAGAGCCAGCGGTTAAGGCGGTCGAACCAGTCCAGCAGGCGCGGCGGGAATTCGTTCTTGATGCCGCTGCTGGTGATCTGCCAGATTTTTGGGCCAGCGTTGCGATGGCGGACCAGCACTTCGTAGACGAACGAATAGTGCACGTCACCGGAGAGGATCACGTAGTTGCCCGGTGTACGGGAGTGGCGAAAGATGTTGAGGATGACCTGGGCGGCGCCGCGATGGGCCATCCAGTTTTCGGCGTCCACCAGCAGCGGATGGCCGCACCAACTGAAGATTTTCTGCACGGTCTCGATCAATTTCACGCCAAAGACCGGCGCAGGGGAAACGATGATGGCCGACGGGTGGTCAAGCAGTGCCTGTTGCAGTTCGCTCAAGGCTTCCCAGTCCAGCAGGCCGGAGGGTTGGTGCAAGGCGTGCTCGCTGCGCCAGCGCCGGGTGCGGGTGTCGAGCACCACCAGGGCCGGGCGGGTGGGCAATACGTAGTGCCACTGCTGGAACTTCAGCAGGGCGTCGAGCAGATCATCCTGGGTGTTCGCGTCCAGATGGTTGTCGCAGGCCTGGGTGGTCAAGGCCAGTGTCTGGTCCAGCAACCCGTCGAACACCTCCGGCTGGTTGCCCCAGCCCTGGCACAAGAGATAAGCGAGCAAGGCGTTGCCGATGATGCGCTTGGAGAACGGGTGCCCGTAGGCGGTCTGCTCCCACTGGGCGCTGAGGTTCCAGTCGTCGGTGATGTCGTGGTCGTCGAAGATCATCAGTGTCGACAGGTGCGCGAATACCCGTGCGACCCCTGGCAGGCCCTCGCGAAAGTGATCGAGCTGCGCTTGCTCGCGGGCATAACGTTGTTGTGCTTCGGCACTCAATATCGGTGGCTGTGGGGCGATGAGGCTCCAGGGCACAGGCGACCACACCAGCAGGTACATCGCCAGCACTTCGGCGAAGGTTACCAGGTGGTTGTCCGCCGTGCTGCTGGTGAAGATAGGTTTTTTCACGCCACCGAAGAAGCGCTCGCGCAGCGTCGCATTACTGGCCAGTGCCGGCAGCAGGTCGGCGCGCTGGTAGTAGCTGGCGCGATGGCCGTAGAGGCTGGCGCTGTCGCTGACCACGGCGCCGTCCAGGTATTCATCGAATAAACCCAGGCGTGTGATCAGCGCATGGATGGCGCGCAGCATGGGGCCGGCCACGTCGTCGGCGTACACCTGGTCGCCGCTCATCATCAGCAAGGCCGGGCGTTCGGACGGGCTACTGGCTTCGGCCAGCAGGCGATCGACGCACAGCAGGCCCTCGTCGGCACGGTGGTGGGGTTTGCGGCAGGAGCCGTGGACCAATTGGTGAAGGCGACTATGGAGCACGAAACTCGGGCGAGGGGTGTTGGTGTAGAGCAGGTGCGGGGCCCATTCGGCGATGCCGGTGCCGTCGATGAGCAGGTCATATTCAAGGACTACGTCCTGGGGCAGGTCCTCGTCCAGCAACACATCGACCAGGTGAATGAACGCATGGCGCCCCACGGGGATAACGCGGCAGTGGTCGAGGTTGATCGACAGGAGCCTGGTCGGCAGATGCAGTTCGAGCGTCAGTTCCAGCGCCCGGCTGCCCACCAGCCACAGCACCAGTCGCCGAGGTTCCAGACGTCGCAGCAAGGGGCCGGCCAATACGGCGGGGAGCGGGGCGGAGGACGGCATGCAGGCAGAGGTTCCCTGTTGGATTGAGCCGGCAAGGTTAGCGTGGCGAATGTGATCGTTTTGTTAAGCGCAAACGAAGGGCTGTGCACAGCCCTTCGTTTGTTGGGGGTTAAAGGAGGTAGCCGCGCCCCAGGGAGTCGATGCCTCCTGTGGTCCTGCCCCTGTTCCCTCCCGTGCCCCGGCCTCGGTCGTTGGATTCTGCACCCGGGTTATCGTCGCTCAGGAAGGTCTGAGTCTCATCAATGCTGCGCTTCGTGCGCTGGGGCGCTGCATCATCCTGCTGCAGTGTGGGGTATTGAACGTTGCCCAGTGTGTGATTGATTGCGCCAAGCATGGAAGTTTCCCTCAATAAGTCATGGATGTTTCGCTCTGTGGAGCGAAGCGGGGCCAAACTTATAGAGGTCAGATCGGGTCGGCCATAAACGTCCTGCTGCAAGATATGACGGCCACAGGCGGCCGTCTTTCAGAAGTCGTCGCCAGCGCCTTTTGAGCAGTTGTCGGTCTCGGGCGAGGTCAAGCCGTCCCTGCCCTCCCGCACAAAGGCCGCACGATTGTGTGCCACCACATTGCGCAATGCGCTGTAATAGTCCGGCAGCTTCTGCAGGCTGTCGGTCAGTGGCAACAACGATGCGCGAGTGTCCACCGTACCGCCCACCAGGCTGATGGTGCCCAGCGTCTGCACCGTATCGCTATCGCCCAGCGGCGACACCAGGAAGCTCAGGACTTTACCGGCGGCATCGCGGCTGTTGCCGGTGCCCAGCAGCGGCAACTCGACAATCGGCCCGTTGCCGATACCCCACACGCCGAAAGTCTGGCCGAAATCTGCGGAATGACGCGGGATACCCAGGCGATCCGACACGTCGATCAGCCCCACCACGCCCACGGTGGTGTTGACTGCAAAACGTCCCAGGGTATTGATGGAGCGGCGCGGGTTGCCTTGCAGCAGGTCGTTGATGAACACCTTGGGCTCGCTGAAGTTGCGCGCAAAGTTATGCACACCCTGCTGGAAAAAATCCGGCAGGTAACGGTAACCGCGGGCGACCGGTGCCAGGGCGTAGTTATCCACAGCCCGGTTGAACGCGAACACCCCGCGGTTGACCGGCTCGGCTGGGTCATACACCGGTTGGTCTACCTGTGCGCAGTGGGTGATGGGAGTGACAGGCGCAGGGCTTGCGCAGCCCGTCAGGTAAGACACAGTCAGCAACAGCACGGCCTGGCGAGCCAGATGCTGGGGGTACGTCAGCGAGCGCATGGGCACAGTCTCCGCAAAAGGGAGGCCGATGCTGGCAGCCAAGTCTTGCGCAAAGATGTCTGGTTTATTGCGCGCTCGTCGCTTTATTGCACGATTGAAATATATGACGGGCCGCCTCGAATGGTTTTAGATGACACGTCGAACAACCCGAGGCATGCCTGCCGGTGAGCAACCTTTTGATCGTGGACGATGACCTTGAAGTCCTCGCGCTGTTGAAGAAATTTTTCCTGCAACATGGCTACGGGGTCGAGACCGCAGCCTGTGGCGCCGAGCTGTGGGCTGCGATGGAGCACCGGCCCGCCGACCTGATCATTCTCGACCTGATGCTCCCCGGCGATAACGGCCTGCTGCTGTGCCAACGCCTGCGCCAGCAATACGCCACGCCGGTGATCATGCTTACCGCCATGGGGGAACTCAGTGACCGTGTCGTCGGCCTGGAAATGGGCGCCGACGACTACTTGAGCAAACCTTTCGACGCCCGCGAATTGCTGGCCAGGGTGCGTGCGGTGTTGCGCCGCGCGGGTGAAAGCCGGCCTGCGCCGGGTGAAGCCGCCCGTCCGTTGATCCGCTTTGCCGGTTGGCAGCTGGACCTCACTCGCCGCGAGTTGCGTTCGCCGGACCAGGTGATGATCCCGTTGTCGTCCGGCGAATTCGACCTGCTGCTGGTGTTCGTCGAGCATCCCCAGCGGGTGCTGACCCGTGAACAGTTGCTGAACCTGGCGCGTGGTCATTGTCACGACGCCTTCGACCGCAGCATCGACGTGCAGGTCAGCCGGCTGCGCCGCAAGCTGGAGTTCGATACCAAGCGTCCGGCGATGATCCGCACCGTGCGTAACGGCGGTTACCAGTTCACGGCCAGCGTGACCCGTTCATGAGCCGGCGACCGCGTGACACCGTGGCCCGCTGGATCGCGCTGACCATCCTGATTGCGATGTTGACCGCGCTGGCCTTTAACGCCTTGTTCGTGCAATTGGCGGGCGTCTGGGCGCGGCCACCCTTGACCGAAACCGGCCTGCTGGAAAAGATCGCCGTGGTGGTGCGCGCCATCGAGGCATCGCCGCCCGAACAGCGCACGTATCTGGCTCAGGCGATGGCCGACCCGGGGTTCGGCGTGGACTGGGCGGTTCATCGCGAGGTGTTTGGTTTACCCGTCCTGCAAGACTCCAACTTCCATTCGGGCGAGAACGCCTTCAAGCACCTGCTTCAGGGACCGCCGCGGCCCATGGAAGGTTATGAGCCCGCCGACTGGCCCGGTGATAACGGTCGCTACGCGTTGCTGGTGCAACTGCCGGATCAATCCTGGCTGATGTTCAGCGCTTCTGCGCGCAGTTGGGGCATGTCCGAAGGTGCACGCAGTGTGGTGGTGCTGGTGTTGGTGTTGATTTCCACAGCGTTGGTCACTCTGGTGGCGACCCGTCGCCTGGCGCGCCCGCTGCAACACTTCGCCCAAGGCGCGCGGCGCTTCGGTGCCGATTTTCGCGCCCCGCCCATCGAGCCGGTGGGGCCCCACGAAATCCGTCAAGCGATCCTTGCGTTCAACAGCATGCAGGCGCAGTTGCGGCACTTCATCCAGGACCGCACCCAGATGCTCGCCGCCATTTCCCATGACCTGCGCGCACCCTTGACGCGTTTGCGTCTGCGCGGGGAGTTCATCGAGGATGCCGACCAGCAACAGCGCTTGTTTCGTGATGTCGACGAAATGCAGGCGATGATCAACACCGCCCTGGCGTTCTTCCGTGATGATGCACGCCTGGAACAGGCGACCCAACTGGACTTGGCGGAGCTGTTGCAAACCCTGATCGATGACTACCGTGACCAGGCCATCGACATCACCTTTCGCGGCCCGCCGCGGCTGGTCTACTTTGGCCGGCCCCTGGGGCTCAAGCGAGTGATGACCAACCTGGTGGACAACGCCATCCACTACGGCGTGGCCCCTGAAATCGAGCTGCTGCACAACTCGACAGAGGTGGTAGTACGCGTGCTGGACCGTGGCCCGGGTATCCCGGCTGAACATCGTGAACAGGTGTTTCTGCCGTTCTATCGCCTTGAAGGCTCACGCAACAAAAGCACCGGCGGCACTGGGCTCGGGCTTTCCACCGCACGTGCAATTGTGCTGGAGCACGGTGGCACCCTGACCCTGGCCGAACGCCAGGGCGGCGGCTTGGAAGCGGTGGTGGTGTTGCCTGTCTAGCCGTGAGGTTGTTGTGTTGAGCGGGCAAGCCCGGCTCAACACAGGGGAGGCGGTCAGGTATGCGAATCCCCCGCCACCTTCGGCACTGTAAAGCGGAACTCACTGCCACGGCCCACTTCACTTTCGGCCACGATGGTGCCGCCGTGGGCCTGGACGATGCCTTGGGTGATGTACAAGCCCAGGCCGCTGCCGGTGGGGTTGTTTTCGGCCTGGGTCCAGTAACGGTCAAACACATGGGGCAGTTGTTCTGGGGCGATACCTTCGCCCGAATCGCGGACTGAAAACACGATTTCCTCGCCATTGTTCATCGCGCTGATGCCGATATTGCCCTGGCGTGGCGTGAACTTGATGGCGTTGCCGATCAGGTTGGACAACACCTGGAACAGACGCTCCGGGTCGGCATTGATCTGCAGGCCAGGCTCGGCGTTGAACGACAGGTCGATGCCTTTTTCCATCGCCAATGGCGCCAACAGTGAATAGGCCTCTTCGAAAATCTGGCCGACATCCAGCGCCACCGGTTTGACCACATAGCGCCCGGCTTCGATTTTCGAGGTGTCGAGCAAGTCTTCCAACAGCACGTTCATGCGCCCGGCGGCCTGTTGCATGGTGTCGATGGCCGAGGAAATCCGCCGCGATGTGTGTGGGCCGTCAGAGCTGAAGGCCTTTTGCATCATGCCGCACAGCATGGAAATGACGGTCATCGGGTTACGCAGGTCGTGGGACACCACGGCCACCAGTTCATCACGGGCGCGTACGGCCTGTTGCTCGCGCAGCACTTGGCGCGCCAAATCGTTTTCCAGCGCGGAACGGCGCAGGTCATTGGCCGCAAAACGGTCGCCATGGCTCCACTTGGTGGAAATACCGGCCATTTCCACCTTCCAGATTTCAAACGAGGTGCGTGGGCGAAGGCGCAAGCCGGCTTCGGAATTTTCCAGGTTCAACGGCTTTTGCGGGTCGCCGCTCCAATTGATGTTCTCTTTCACTTCCGGGCGAAACCACAGCACGCCATTGTCCACCGGCTTGGGCAGGCTCATGGCCAATACCCCGCTGGCCACCTGCTGGAATTCGGCGGCAGGCGGGTAGACCGAGACCAGATTGTGGCTGGCGAACACGGGCTCGCCGCTTTCTTGCAGCCATTTATGCAGGGCGCGGATCTGCGCCGGTTCCGGGCAGTTGCCGTAGCGGTGCAGCTGTTTGTCTTCGATGATCGCCACGCCTCCCGACAGGGTCAGGGCCATCAACACTTGTGGTTGCTGGGCCAGGCCGTCGAAGACGTTTTCATCCGAACGTTTCATCGCTTGATCGAGGAGCGCCAGGGCTTCGACTTTCTCTTCGCGCTGGCGACTCAGGTCCAGGGCCTCCATGGCGCTGATCTGTAGCGACAGTACCTGGCCAATGGTCTGGCACGCCGTGCGCAGATCGTTGGGTACCAGCAGCGGCTGGCGGTTGCCGCAACTGATCAGGCCCCAGAGCTTGTCGCCCTTCATCAGCGAGATGCTCATGGACGACAACACGCCCATGTTCTGCATGTACTGGCAGTGGATCGGCGACACACTGCGTAACGTTGCGAAGCTCAAGTCCAGCGGCTGGCCGGTATCCGGACGCAATTTGGGCACCAACGGTACTGGCTCGTAAGATGCGTTCGGGATGATGCGCAGCCAGTTGGTGCGATACAACTCGCGGGCTTGTTCGGGGATGTCGGACGCGGGGAAGAACAACCCGTTGAAAAGCTCCATGGACGGTGCCGACGCTTCGGCGATGACCTGGCCATGGCCTTCTTCTTCGAAGCGATAGATCAACACCCGGTCGTAACCGGTCATGGCCTGGATTTCAGTCACGCTGATTTCGTACAGCGCTTGCAGGGTTTTCGCTGACTGCAGGCGTTGCAGCATTTTGCCCAGGTTGCTGGTGCGGCCATTCAGAGCCCGGGGTTGAAAGTTTTTGAGCAGTGGCTCGAACTCCAGCACCAGCACATCCTGATGGCGATGCAGCAAACCTTCGAACTCGCCACCGTTAAGCGTGACGTGCAGCGGTGGTGCATCGAAAAACGTATTCTGCGTGGCCATGGTTTGCACGGCCTGAGCATGTTCGGCACCGATCAGCGTGTGCAGCGGCTGGCCCAGCAGGGCTTCAGGGGCATGATTGAACAAGGTGCCGACGTTGGCGCTGACCTGGATGATATGCAGATCAGGCTCCGACAACGTCAGCAGCACGCCATGGGGCTGGATCGCCCCGGGAAAGCGGATGGGCTCGTCTGCGCAGTTGGCAAGCAGCTCTTCAAAATCTTCGGGTTTCATAGCAATACCTCCTGGCTCTCGAGCCATTGCTCAAAGCAGCTGAATGTCGACCGGGCGGCGGTCACCGCGTGTTGTGCGGCGGCTGTATCCAGCGACGGGGCGCCCAGATAATCGAGAAAATCCTTCCAGCGCCGACCGGTCTCGGCGCCATACACGTCAAGAAATGCAGCACCGTTGTGCGCATCCAGGTTCAGGCGTTGGGCCATTTCCCGGCGCAGCACCTGGCCGCCCAAGGTGGCGCCTTCGATCACATACAGCGTGCCAAGGCAGGCGGCAGCCGAGTCGAGAACCGGCAGGCGGGTACAGCGGGGCAGGGCGTGGATATCCGTCTCGCTCAGGCCAAGGGCATGAAGATCATTCAGCAGGGTAGGCGTTTTCACGCGCAGTGCCTGGTCGAAGCCTTCAGGGATCAAACCTGAGTCGTACAACGCAGCTTCCAAGGGCTGATAAAACCCGTAGTAGGCCTGCAACAAGCGCCGATACCCGTCGGCATTCAGACGCTCCGAAAAGAACGGCAGGCGCTTTTCCAGCGCGGTGTGCAGCAGGGCCGTGCCTGTGCGCAACGCTTCCAGCAATGAGGGCGCACTAACGTCATGGGCCTGTGAATGCATTCAGTAAGCTCGAACTGTGGGCCTTGCGGCCATGAATGACGCGTGGAAATGGGCGACGATTCTACACAACTCATGGCCGTCAACTGAGCGCGCAACGCGAAAAGGCTGACCAGCGGATCAGAAAAGTCGCTCCGTGCCTTACCACTGACCGCACAGGCTGTCGCGAAGTTCGATTGAATGATGTCGCAGCGCTATCAATGCAGAGGAGGTTGAGTCAATGCAGTCTGCACGCACTCCAGCAAACGTTCGGTGCTCCACGGCTTGGGCAAGAACCGCACGGAACCGCCCAATTGCGAGGCCAGTTTGGTGTTGCCGGAGGTGAGCAGCACCGGCACCGACGGCCAGCGATGGGCGACTACACGGCTCAGGTCATAACCATTGAGCAAGCCCGGCATCTGTATATCGGTGACGATCAGGTCCACCGGATCGTCGCCCTGTTCCAGGTAAATCATCCCTTCATCCGCCGAAGGAAAAGACGTCACGACCGCCCCGAATTCTTCCAGCACATCCACCATCAACGAGCGAATGATCTCGTCGTCTTCCAATACCAAAATCGATGGCTGAGCCATGATCCTTCTCCACCATCAGGGTTCCAGTTAGGTGGAGTCGAGAGAGCTTTAATAGGTTCGATTGGAGATACGCGAGGCGATGGATGGTCATTCAGACGCGGGCATGTCCCTGAAAAGCAGGCTTTCGGCAGGCTGATTTTTTGCGTCTCATCGCCTGTGAGCCGGGAATAAAACGTTGCGGCCAGGCGTTTTTCCGAAACAGGTGTCGACCTTCGGCACCGCTCCTTTCGAAAAGATCGCGCCCTTGAACCGACCCGTACTGCCCATCTCCTACGAGCATCTGGATCGCTGGATTGCCTCCCTGCAACCGGCGCTGCTGGACGAAGCATTCAGCAGCGTCATTGGCATTTTGCGCGGTGGCGGGCCGCTGGCGCTGATGGTCTCCCATGTCACCGGGGTGGCCCCGGCGTTTCTGCGCTATCAGCGCGCTGACCGCGGCGTGGCATGGGACTCGTCGATCCCGATTCCGCCACCCGGCAGCAAAGTGCTGTTGTGCGAGGACATCGCCGGCACGGGGCATACGCTCAAGGATTGCTCCAACTTCCTGCAACGCCAGGGCTTGAAGGTAAAGGTCCTGACGGCGGGTTTCGACGATCTCAGCGCGACCCGCCCCGACTACGGCATCGATGGGCGTGGTTACTTCCTGCAGTTTCCCTGGGAGCGCCAGGCACGTACCGAAGCCTATCGCGATCATTGGCAGGAAACCCGTGGCGGGCGCACGGGCCACTTGGCCCAGGACCATGAGTACGACGCCTACGCCATCGACCTGGACGGCATCCTCCTGCCGGACATCCCGCCAGAGACCTACAATGCAGACCTGCAAGCCGCCCTGCGCCAGCGCGATCAACTGGCACCGTTCGAGCACCTGCCGGCGCTGGGCACCGTGAAAGCCATCGTCACGGGGCGTCCGGAAATGGACCGAGCCCGCACTGAAGACTGGCTGAGGCGCCACGGCTATGGCGACACTCCATTGATCATGCGTGACACTCAGCGTTACATCGACACACCCGAGCAAGTGGCCACCCATAAAGCCACTGCCACATTGCAATTGGCCTGCACCCACTTTGTGGAGAGCGACCCGGTGCAAGCCATCCTGATCGCTCAGCAGGCGCCCTTGCTGCGGGTAGTCTGGTGGGACGCGCAGAGTCGGCAGGGACGTTTGCTGGGGGCGGCGCAGTGGGGGTGATACAGGCATAATTGGCTCACCGTTACCGATGTGGAGCCTTTATGAAATTCGCCTTGTTCACCCTCGCCCTGCTTCTCGGTGCCGGTTCGGCCCATGCCGCCGGCGATGTCGAAGCGGGCGGCAAGCTCTTCACCAAAACCTGCGGCGGTTGCCATAGCATCGGCGAAGGCGCACGCGGCGGCTTCGGCCCGGAGCTCAACGGCATCATCGGCAGGCCCGCCGGCACCACCACGGACTATCAGTATTCCGATGCGATGAAAAATTCCGGAGTGGTCTGGACCCGGGACAAACTCGCGGCCTACATCGAAGACCCCAAATCGATCGTGAGCGGCACACGCATGATTTTCTGGGGCATCAGCGATCCGGAAAAAATTGAAGATATCCTGGCGTATCTGGAGACGTTTCAAGCCCGGTAGGCGCTGGTGCTTTTTTGTGGTGTCGCATTATCCCTCCATAACAAGACTGGCCTGCTCCGGCGTCTGGCGGTGATGCCTCATCCGTTCCCACCTATTCTTTCTTGTCATGCTCATGTGCGGGTGTTGACTGAGCGTTAGAGGAGGGGCTTTTGCTGTGCAGGCCTCATTGCATCAAGACTCCTTTTTGGGTTGTTTTGGGGGTGGGGGCCATGAGCCTTGGTAGCGGAAGGAAATTTGGTAGTCGAATTGGTCGGGTTCAATCATGTGCTGGAAGTACGGTTGAATAATCGATATCCAACCAGGCCGCACGTTGAATACGTCGGCATATATCGCAGTCTCTTCATTTAAACCCAGTGCTTCAAAAACACTGTCCGCATCTTCTATGTGTGCTGAGTACTCATCTGCCTTCAAGTCATTGCAGAGTTTTTCGTACCACCGCAATCTGATCTTCATCACCATTTTCCGAGTGCCTCTTTACCTATAAATTCGACGTTTTGGGTTTGCTGGTCCTCGACGTTCAGCGGTGTAAGGGTCGAATGCGCCGAGGTGTTTCAAATCACTGTTTCGATAGACTTCCAGCTCGCCTTTCTTGGAGTCCCATTCAAAAATTTTTCTTCCTTTGGCGTCTATCCACCGGTCACGTAAGCCGGCCCCACCTTGTCTTGGAGTCACGGGTTTTTGGGGAATCAGACCGGGAAAGCCTGTTATGTCTTCGGCTAGTGGGGCTGAGAAGTAGTCATGGTCTGGGTTTCTTAGTCCTTTTCTTGGTGTGTTAACCACCACATACAACGACCGAACCCCCGACTCCACCGGGAACACCAGAATAAAGTCCCGATACTCCGGCGGATAAACCGGGTTCACCAGAATCTCTGCCGCCTTTTCCGTCGGCGGATAGATCCACATCACCGGCGCTCGCGGCGCAGCCTCCAGGGCCGGGATGCCAAGGGTGTCGCTCGAATCTATCGCGGGCGTCCAGATCAACTCCACGCCCTCACCCAAATCCGCCACGAACTGATCGCCACGGCGTTGGAACTGCACCACATCGATCATCTGCCAATCGGTATGGCTACCCGTGTAAAACCCATAGCCCTTGAGCGTGCCGTCCTCACCTTGCTCAACCTGCAACCGCATCTGCGAACGCGCCTGTTGCATCGAACGCAACTGCTCGTCGCTGTAGAGCGCGCTGTCACCCAACGCCGAAGGCCAAGCCAGTGCGAGCAGGCCCGTCAGCAGCCCGCCGGTCACCGAGCCCGCAGCGGTTGCAGCCGACTCGAAAGCCGCCGACCGCAGCGCCAACTGCCCCAGCCCAACCGGCAGTGTGCTGCCGCTGATTTTGTGCAGGGCCACCGCGCCCTGGCTGTCCACCTCTCGTCCGCCCAACAGGCTGAAATGGCCGTAGTTCTCGATCAATTCCAGCGGTATGTAACCGGTGGGGTCGTTGTAGCGAATGAGGCCGTTGGGTAGCTGGCAGGGTTTGAGAAAGGTGCAACCGCGAGGTTCAGGTAATGGGGATATTGGGGAGGGCGATGGTTCGAAAAATTCAACAGGCGGCGAAGGCGGCAGACGCGCTGGTTGCGAAGTCAGAATTCGTTGCCTGAGCCGTTCTTTTTCGGTGGGCGGATACAAACGTTCTGACATGACCGACTCACTTCCTTGTGCGAGGAAGGGAGCCTACGGGGAGGTGTCAGTGGGCTGGAATTGGCATTGTTCGATGGTGGGTGTGGGAAAAGTAAGCGGGTGAAGTCTGGTGTATGAGGTGATAGGGGGGAGTGTTCAGGCGAGCGATTTTAGGGTGTCCGTTGAATCAGGAGTGGTGTCCGAACGCAGGTGTATGACGTTTTGCCCGCAGATCTGTATCTAACGCCGGTGTTTTCAACGGCCTACCATGGCCGGAACTGAAAACAGGAGCAGCAGCATGCCCGAAACGTCCAGTTGGCTGGCCTATGCCTTGATCTCTTTGGGTATGGTGCTGACGCCAGGCCCGAACATGATTTACCTCATTTCCCGCTCGATCTGCCAGGGGCGCACAGCCGGGTTGATTTCCCTGGGCGGTGTGGCGCTGGGCTTTCTGGTTTACATGGTGTGCGCGGCGTTGGGCATTACGGCCTTGGTGATGGCGGTGCCGTTTGCGTACGACGCGCTGCGGTTCGGCGGGGCGCTGTACCTGGCTTACATGGCCTGGCAGGCGATCAGGCCGGGCGGGCGTTCACCGTTTCAGGTGCGGGACTTGCCCAAGGACAGCCCGCGCAAGCTGTTCACCATGGGGCTGGTGACCAACCTGCTCAACCCCAAGGTGGCGGTGATGTATTTGTCGTTGCTGCCGCAATTCATCGACCCCAACGGTCACGCCAGCGTGCTGATGCAATCCCTGGTGCTGGGCTTTACACAGATTGTGATCAGCGTAAGCGTCAATGCGTTGATCGCTGCCATGGCCGGGTCCATCGCGGTGTTTTTTGTCAGCCGTCCCGGCTGGCAGGTGGTGCAGCGCTGGTTGATGGGCTCGGTGTTGATGGGGTTGGCGGTGCGGATGGCGGTGGAGGGGCGGCGATAGGTTGTGATTACAGGATGGCTTTCAGGTAGTTCTTGAGTGCGCTGAGCGGAGCACTGAGCTCGTCGAATGTCGACGCCTGACGCACCTCTGCCACCAATCGCTGCAACTCGCGACCCATCACGGTATCGGCGCCGCCCAGGGTGTCGAGTGCCACTGTCAGGCATTCATTGAGCTTCAACTGAATCCCCGTCAAATTCCCTTGCCGCATCAACAACCCAAACACCTCGCGGTCATACCCTTCCATTGCCGGATCATCCCGCAGCAGTGGGCTGCCATCGTCATGTTCATGTACGAGTTTCAGGGCAAACAGCGCAACCGCTTCGAGCAACAATTCCATGGTCCCGCTACCTCCGCTGGTGTGTCGGTCACTTTTCGACAGGCGAAAAAAAAGACCTTGAATTTCAAGGTCTTTTTTTAAGATGGTGCCCCGAGGGAGACTCGAACTCCCACTCCTTTCGAAAACGGATTTTGAATCCGCCGCGTCTACCAATTCCGCCATCAGGGCTCAATGGCGGCGAAGTATAGAGAGGTGATTACCGTTGGTCAATCACGTTTCATGGTCAATTTTGACGATTTCCGCTAGACTTCCCGGCCCTGCTAGACGAACCCCATCATGCGCGTTGCTGACTTTACTTTTGAGCTTCCTGATTCGCTGATCGCTCGCCACCCGTTGGCCGAGCGTCGCGCCAGTCGACTGCTGACCCTGGACGGGGTGAGCGGTGCCCTCGCACACCGTCAATTCACTGATTTGCTTGAGCATTTGCGCCCGGGCGATTTGATGGTTTTCAACAATACCCGGGTGATTCCGGCGCGGCTGTTCGGCCAGAAAGCCTCCGGCGGCAAGCTGGAAATTCTGGTGGAGCGGGTACTGGACAGCCATCGCGTGCTGGCCCATGTGCGCTCCAGCAAGTCGCCGAAACCGGGGTCGAACATCCTGATCGATGGGGGGGGCGAAGCCGAGATGGTGGCGCGCCATGATGCGCTGTTCGAACTCAAGTTCGCCGAGGAAGTGTTGCCGCTGCTCGAGCGCGTCGGGCATATGCCGTTGCCTCCTTATATAGACCGTCCTGACGAGGACGCGGACCGCGAGCGCTATCAGACGGTGTATTCCCAGCGTCTCGGTGCGGTGGCCGCGCCAACGGCCGGACTGCACTTCGACCAACCGCTGCTGGATGCGATTGCCGCCAAGGGTGTCGAGACTGCCTATGTGACCCTGCACGTGGGGGCCGGCACGTTTCAGCCGGTGCGTGTGGATAAGATCGAAGACCACCATATGCACAGCGAATGGCTGGAAGTCAGCCAGGAAGTGGTGGATGCAGTGGCGGCGTGCAAGGCGCGCGGCGGTCGGGTGGTAGCGGTGGGTACTACCAGCGTGCGTTCTCTGGAAAGCGCGGCGCGCGATGGTGTGCTCAAACCGTTCAGCGGTGACACCGATATCTTCATTTTCCCGGGCCGGCCTTTCCATGTGGTCGATTGCCTGGTCACCAACTTCCATTTGCCGGAATCCACGCTGTTGATGCTGGTGTCGGCATTTGCCGGTTACCCGGAAACCATGGCCGCTTATCAAGCCGCCATCGACAACGGGTACCGTTTTTTCAGCTACGGTGATGCGATGTTCATCACCCGTAACCCGGCGCCGCGCGGCCCTGAGGAACAATCATGAGTCGTATGTCCTTTGAATTGCTGGCCACGGATGGTAAAGCTCGCCGCGGTCGTCTGACGTTTCCGCGTGGCACTGTGGAGACCCCGGCGTTCATGCCGGTCGGCACCTACGGTACCGTCAAGGGCATGCTGCCGCGTGACATCGTCGCCACCGGTGCCGAGATCATTCTGGGCAACACTTTCCACCTGTGGCTGCGCCCGGGCACCGAGGTGATCAAGAAGCACGGCGACCTGCATGACTTCATGAAGTGGCAGGGCCCGATCCTCACCGACTCCGGCGGTTTCCAGGTGTTCAGCCTGGGCGCCATGCGCAAGATCAAGGAAGAGGGCGTGACCTTCGCCTCGCCGGTGGACGGTTCCAAAGTGTTCATGGGGCCGGAAGAGTCGATGCAGGTACAGCGTGACCTGGGCTCCGACATCGTGATGATTTTCGACGAGTGCACGCCGTACCCGGCTGACGAAGACGTCGCGCGCGTCTCCATGGAGTTGTCGTTGCGTTGGGCTCAGCGTTCCAAGAATGCCCATGGCGACAACACCGCGGCGTTGTTCGGTATCGTCCAGGGCGGCATGCATGAAAGCCTGCGCAAGCGCTCGCTGGAAGGTCTCGACAAGATCGGTTTCGACGGCTTGGCCATTGGCGGTTTGTCGGTGGGCGAGCCAAAACACGAAATGATCAAGGTGCTGGATTATCTGCCTGGCCTGATGCCGGCTGACAAACCTCGTTACCTTATGGGCGTTGGCAAACCGGAGGATCTCGTAGAGGGTGTGCGCCGCGGGGTGGACATGTTCGATTGCGTGATGCCAACCCGTAATGCCCGCAATGGGCATCTGTTCATCGATACAGGCGTGCTGAAGATCCGTAACGCGTTCCATCGCCATGATGATTCGCCGCTGGATCCCACCTGTGATTGCTACACCTGCCAGAACTTCTCCCGTGCTTATCTGCACCATCTGGACAAGTGTGGGGAAATGCTGGGTAGCATGTTGAATACCATCCACAATTTGCGTCACTACCAAGTCCTGATGGCTGGTTTGCGCGAGGCTATTCAACAGGGTACATTGGCCGCCTTCGTCGATGCCTTCTATGCCAAGCGCGGGCTGCCCGTGCCGCCCTTGGACTGAGTTTTCCGACCCTAAGATTCACTATTTGCAACTGGAGTGCTAAATGAGCTTTTTTATCTCTAACGCCATGGCTGATGCCGCTGCGCCTGCCGCCGCCGGCCCAATGGGCGGTGGTTTCGAGTGGATTTTCCTGGTCGGCTTCCTGGTCATCTTCTACCTGATGATCTGGCGTCCACAGGCCAAGCGCGCCAAAGAGCAGAAAAACCTGCTGGGCAGCCTGCAGAAAGGCGACGAAGTCGTGACCACCGGCGGTATCGCTGGCAAGATCACCAAGGTTTCCGATGCTTTCGTGGTGCTGGAAGTGTCCGATACCGTCGAAATGAAGTTCCAAAAGGGCGCGATCGCCGCCACGCTGCCAAAAGGCACGCTCAAAGCGATCTAAAGTAACAACCTTTACCAATCGACGGGGCGCGCAAGGCGCCCCGCGTTATAAGCGGGCGGCGTGATGCTGAACAAATACCCTCTGTGGAAATACGTACTGATCGTGGCGGTGCTGGCGATCGGTTTTATTTATTCCGCTCCCAACCTCTATCCTGATGACCCGGCGATCCAGATCACTGGCGCCAGCACTTCGCTGCAGGTCAATCAGGCGGACCTGGAACGCGCGAGCAAGGCGCTCACCGATGCGGGGATCCAGGTCAAGGCGGCAACGTTGGCGGCTGATGCGAAGGGCGGCTTGTTGCGCCTGACCAAGGCAGAAGACCAATTGCCGGCCAAAGACGTCGTGCGCAAGGCCATGGGTGACGATTATGTGGTCGCGCTCAACCTGGCACAGACCACCCCGACCTGGCTGCGCAAGATCGGCGCTCACCCGATGAAGCTGGGTCTGGACTTGTCCGGCGGTGTGCACTTCCTGCTGGAAGTCGACATGGATAAAGCCCTCGACGCGCGCCTGAAAGTCTACGAAGGCGACGTGAAGAGTCTGCTGCGTAAAGAGAAACTGCGTTATCGCAGCCTGCCGCAGCTCAACGGTGCCATCCAGCTGGGCTTCTCTGATGAAGCGTCCCGCGAGCAGGCCCGTGCACTGGTTCGCAAGAACTTCAACGATTTCGACATCGTACCGGCCGACCTGAACGGTCAGCCTGTGCTGCGTCTGGCGATGACCCCGGCCAAGCTGGCGGAAATCCGCGAATACTCCATCAAGCAGAACTTGACCACGGTACGTAACCGCGTCAACGAACTGGGTGTGGCCGAGCCGATCGTGCAGCGCCAGGGCGCCAACCGTATCGTGGTTGAGCTGCCGGGCGTACAGGACACCGCTGAAGCCAAGCGTATCCTGGGTAAAACCGCCAACCTGGAGTTCCGTCTGGCGGCTGAGCCGGGTGCTACCCGTGCCACTTCCGAAGAGTTCGAATTCCGCGAAGGCAACCGTCCTCCAGCACTGATCGAGCGTAGCCTGATCATTACCGGTGACCAGGTGACCGACGCCAAGGCCGGTTTCGGCGAGCACGGCACCCCTGAAGTGAACATCCGTCTGGATGGCCACGGTGGTGAGCTGATGAGCCGCGCTACGCGCAGCAACGTTGGCCGCAGCATGGCGGTGATCTTTATCGAGCAGCGTCCGGTCACTACCTACACCAAGCAGGTGGTCAACGGCGTCGAGAAAGATGTGCCGGTTCAGTCCTTCAAGGAAGAGAAAAAGATCATCAGCCTGGCGACCATTCAGTCGCCGCTGGGTGCGCAGTTCCGCATCACCGGCCTGAACGGCCAGGGGGAATCGTCCGAACTGGCCCTGCTGCTGCGTGCCGGTGGTCTGGCCGCGCCGATGTACTTCGCTGAAGAACGTACCATCGGCCCGAGCCTGGGTGCCGACAACATCACCAAGGGTATCGATGCGGCCTTGTGGGGCATGCTGTTCGTATCCTTGTTCATCATCGCCATCTACCGCTTCTTCGGCATCATCGCCACCGTTGCCCTGGCGGGCAACATGGTGATGCTGCTGGCCCTGATGTCGCTGCTGGGCGCCACCCTGACCCTGCCAGGTATCGCCGGTATCGTACTGACCATGGGTATGGCGGTGGACGCCAACGTACTGATCTTCTCGCGGATCCGTGAAGAGATCGCGGCGGGCATGACCGTACAGCGTGCAATCAACGAAGGCTTTGGCCGGGCATTTACCGCGATTCTCGACTCCAACCTGACTACCTTGCTGGTCGGCGGGATTCTCTTTGCCATGGGCACAGGCCCCGTCAAAGGCTTTGCGGTGACCATGTCCCTCGGTATCTTTACCTCGATGTTCACGGCCATCATGGTGACCCGCGCAATGGTCAACCTGATCTTTGGCGGGCGTGACTTCAAGAAGTTGTGGATTTAAGGGGCTGCCATGTTACGTACAATCAACTTCATGGGCGTTCGCAACGTTGCGTTCGGCGTCACTGTGCTCCTTACCGTTCTGGCCTTGTTCAGCTGGTTCCACAAGGGGTTGAACTACGGCCTGGACTTCACCGGCGGTACGCTCATCGAGCTGACCTACGAGAAGCCGGCCGATGTGACCCTGGTGCGCAACGAGCTGGTCAAGGCCGGCTATCACGAAGCCATCGTCCAGAGCTTTGGTGCGACCACTGACCTGCTGGTGCGCATGCCGGGTGAAGACCCGCAACTGGGTCATCAGGTTGCCGATGCCTTGCAGAAGGTCGGCGGCGATAACCCGGCGTCGGTCAAGCGCGTCGAGTTCGTAGGGCCGCAGGTGGGTGAAGAACTGCGCGATCAGGGCGGCCTCGGCATGCTGATGGCGCTGGTCGGGATCATGATCTACCTGGCGTTCCGCTTTCAGTGGAAGTTCGGTGTCGGCGCCATTGTGTCGCTGGTCCACGACGTGATCGTGACCGTGGGTATCCTGGCGTACTTCCAGGTGACCTTCGACCTGACCGTGCTGGCGGCGGTACTGGCGATCATCGGTTACTCCCTCAACGACACCATTGTGGTATTCGACCGGGTTCGTGAGAATTTCCGCGTGCTGCGCAAGGCGTCGTTGATCGAGAACATCAATATCTCCACCACCCAGACCCTGTTGCGGACCATGGCGACGTCGATCTCCACGTTGCTGGCGATCGCTGCGCTGATGATCTTCGGTGGCGACAACCTGTGGGGCTTCTCCCTGGCCCTGTTCATCGGGGTTTTGGCGGGTACCTACTCGTCGATCTACATCGCCAACGTGGTGCTGATCTGGCTGAACCTCAACAGCGAAGACCTGATCCCTCCGGCCAGCACTGGCAAGGAGGTCGACGACCGCCCTTGATGGGTGATTGTCGATACGCTGTTACAAGAAAGGCGCGAGTATTGAACTCGCGCCTTTTTTTTTGCTCCAAGGCTGGGTATAGCGCGGACGTATCGGTCCGTTTGTGATGGTCAGGAGGTTCACGTGAACAAGTCGTTGCTGGTTGGTGCGGTATTGGGTGCTGTCGGTGTGACTGCCGGGGGTGCTGTTGCCACCTACAGCTTGGTGAAAAGCGGCCCTGAGTATGCGCAAGTGCTGGCGGTGCAGCCGGTGAAAACCCAGATTAAAACCCCGCGAGAAGTCTGTAAGGATGTCGCCGTGACGCGTCAGCGTCCGGTGCAGGACCAGCATCAGATCGTGGGTACCGTGGTCGGTGCCTTGGCTGGTGGCCTGCTGGGCAACCAGATCGGTGGTGGTAATGGCAAGAAGCTGGCTACCGTGGCCGGTGCTGTCGGTGGCGGTTATGCCGGTAACAAGGTTCAGGAAGGCATGCAGAACCGCGATACTTACACGACTACGCAAACGCGCTGTAATACCGTCAATGACATTAGTGACAAGGTTGTTGGCTATGACGTGCGTTACAACCTGGATGGCAAGGAAGGTTCGGTACGCATGGACCGTGATCCGGGTAGCCAGATTCCAGTCGATAAAGAAGGTCGCCTGATCCTCGGACAGAACCAGCAGTAATCCCTGAGCGGGGTGCAATTCAAATTGTGTGGGGCGGGTATTGGTTGAGGCAGGAAATGCAGCGTTACCCTAATCCCAGGCACAAAAAAGCACCCTAAAGGGTGCTTTTTTGTGCTCGCTCGCTTAGCGCTTCAGCGAGGCTGGCAGGTGTGGCTGGATCGCCGTCAGGACTGCCTTGAAGCATTTGGTGTTACCGGCAACCACGTGGCCTTTTTCCAGGAAGTCATGACCGCCGGTGAAGTCGCTCACCAGGCCGCCGGCCTCTTGAATCAGCAGGGCGCCTGCCGCCATGTCCCACTCGGACAGGCCCGACTCCCAGAACGCATCGAAACGACCGGCGGCCACATAGGCCAGGTCCAGGCTGGCAGCGCCTGCGCGACGGATGCCGGCGGTCTGGCCAACCAGGGCGCGGAACATGCCCAGGTAGTTTTCCAGGTTGTCCATCTGGTCATCGCGGAATGGGAAGCCGGTGCCCAGCAGGGCGCCGTCCAGGCTGGTGCGGCCGCTGACGCGCAGGCGACGACCATTGAGCTGGGCGCCACGGCCACGGCTGGCGGTAAATTCTTCCTGGCGAACTGGGTCCAGCACGACGGCGTGTTCCAGGCGACCGCGGTATTTGCAGGCGATGCTCACGGCAAAATGCGGGATGCCGCGCAGGAAGTTGGTGGTGCCGTCCAGGGGGTCGATGATCCAGAGGTAGTCTTCGCCTTCGCCGCTGCCTTTGTGCAGGCCCGACTCTTCGCCGAGGATGCCATGGGTCGGGTAGGCCTTGCGCAGGGCTTCGATGATTTTCTGTTCGGCGGCGCGATCGACCTCGGATACGTAATCCTTGGCGTCTTTTTCGTCGACCTTGATGGTATCCAGGCGCTCGATGGAGCGGAAGATCAATTCACTGGCGCTGCGGGCGGCGCGCAGCGCGATATTCAGCATGGGCTGCATGGATGTGTCACCTAAGGTTGTTAAAGAAAGCCGAGCATTCTAGCAGAAACTTTCTTCAGGTGAAGGATGACGTTCGCTTTCATGGCATAACCTTAGGCTGTTCTGTAAGCTTTGCTCCCCTTTCCCGTGTCCGAGAGCGCCTCCCTTGCTGCAAAACATCCGTGTCGTCCTCGTCAATACCAGTCATCCCGGCAACATCGGCGGGGCGGCGCGCGCCATGAAAAACATGGGGCTGTCGCGCCTGGTACTGGTGGAACCGCGACTGTTTCCGCACCACGAGGCCGATGCGCGCGCCTCGGGCGCCAATGACATCCTTGAAAACGCGCAAGTCGTCGCCACCTTGGAGGATGCGCTGGTGGGCTGCAACCTGGTGCTGGGTACCAGCGCCCGTGATCGGCGCATTCCCTGGCCCTTGCTGTCGCCCCGCGAGTGCGGCAGCAAAGTCGTGGAGGAGGCGGCGGGCGGCGCTGAAATTGCTCTGGTGTTTGGCCGTGAAGATTCCGGCCTGACCAACGAAGAGCTGCAGCGATGTCATTACCACGTGCACATTCCCTCCAATCCCGATTTCAGTTCGCTGAATCTGGGGGCGGCGGTGCAGGTGTTGAGTTATGAAGTGCGCATGGCATGGCTGGCGGCCGAAGGGCTGCCGGAAAAGCTTGAAAAGACCGAAGTCGCATCGCCGAAAAGCGATGAGTTGGCGACTATGGACGAGCTGGAGCGGTTCTATGAGCACCTGGAACAGACCCTGGTGTCCATCGAGTTCCTCGATCCTGAAAAGCCGCGGCACTTGATGGCGCGCCTGCGCCGCCTGTACGGACGTAGCTCGGTCAGTCGGGCCGAAATGAATATATTGCGTGGCATCCTCACGGAAACCCAGAAAGCGGCCCGTGGTGAGCTTCTTAAGCGGAAGGATTAAAAATGTTCGAGCGTTTGCGAGAAGATATCCAGAGTGTTTTCCACCGTGACCCGGCGGCGCGCAACGCCTTTGAGGTGCTGACCTGCTACCCGGGCATGCATGCAATCTGGATTCACCGCCTGTCTGGCGCGCTGTGGGGTATGGGCTGGAAGTGGCTGGCGCGACTGGTGTCTAACTTTGGACGCTGGCTGACCGGTATCGAAATTCACCCGGGTGCCAAAGTGGGGCGTCGTTTCTTCATCGACCATGGTATGGGGATCGTTATTGGTGAGACTGCGGAAATCGGCGATGACGTGACCCTCTATCAAGGCGTTACCCTGGGGGGGACCAGTTGGAACAAAGGCAAGCGCCACCCGACGCTGGAAAATGGTGTGGTGGTGGGAGCGGGTGCCAAGGTGCTCGGTCCGTTTACCGTGGGTGCTGGCGCCAAAGTGGGTTCCAATGCGGTGGTGACCAAGGCCGTGCCGCCGGGTGCTACGGTGGTGGGCATTCCTGGCCGGATCATCGTCAAGCCGGAAGTGGCTGACGAGCAGGAAGCCAAGCGCAAGGCCATGGCCGAGAAAATCGGCTTCGATGCCTATGGTGTCAGCGAAGACATGCCTGACCCGATCGCCCGTGCCATTGGCCAGTTGCTCGATCATTTGCAGGCAGTCGACGGCAAGCTGGACGGTATGTGCGGTGCGCTGAAGGATCTGGGTAGCCCTTACTGTGCGAAAGATCTGCCAGAGCTGCGCGAAGAAGACTTCGCCGAAATCAAGGATGAAGCAGCCACTACCAAGGCAGGTTGAGCCTTGGCAGTCACTGTCGGCCCCTGTGGGAGCGAGCAAGCCCGCTCCCACATTTGATCTCGGTCGGTCCCGCAATTTTTTGTTGAGCTCGCTCTCGCCTGTTCGATCCCGCCCCATCCTGCTATTATTCGCGCGCCTTTTTACGGGTAATCCTGACTAAAGTACTAGGTCTTATAGTTGACTTAAATACTCGGGAATCGCATACTTGCTCCCATTCTGAAACACCTTGGTACTTGTCCATGAGACTGACTACAAAAGGCCGATACGCGGTGACCGCCATGCTTGACTTGGCCTTGCACGCGCAAACTGGGCCGGTGTCCCTGGCCGATATCTCCGAGCGCCAAGGCATTTCCCTGTCCTATCTCGAGCAACTGTTTGCCAAATTGCGCCGTAGCAATCTGGTTTCCAGTGTGCGGGGGCCGGGGGGCGGCTATCAATTGTCCCGTGACATGAAGGGCATCCAGGTGGCGCAGGTCATCGATGCGGTGAATGAGTCCGTCGATGCCACCAAATGCCAGGGACTGGGTGACTGCCATGCCGGTGACACCTGCCTGACGCACCACCTGTGGTGTGACTTGAGCCTGCAGATCCATGAGTTTTTGAGTGGTATCAGCTTGGCTGATCTTGTGACTCGCCGTGAGGTGCAGGAAGTAGCCCAGCGTCAGGACCAGCGCCGTTGCAACACCAAGGCGCCGCGTCTGGACAAGATTGAAGCGTCCGCCGTCGAGTGACAGCCGAAGAGCTAACGGCGCGCCAGCCAGCCTGATTTAGGAGAAAGTCCATGAAATTGCCGATTTACCTTGATTACTCTGCGACCACCCCGGTTGATCCGCGTGTTGCGCAGAAGATGAGCGAATGCCTGCTGGTTGACGGAAACTTCGGCAACCCGGCCTCCCGTTCCCACGTATTTGGCTGGAAAGCCGAGGAAGCAGTCGAGAATGCTCGTCGCCAGGTTGCAGATCTGGTGGGTGCAGACCCGCGCGAAATCGTCTGGACCTCCGGTGCCACCGAGTCCGACAACCTGGCAATCAAGGGTGCGGCGCATTTCTATGCGACCAAGGGCAAGCACCTGATCACTACCAAGATCGAGCACAAGGCGGTCCTGGACACCATGCGTCAACTGGAGCGTGAAGGTTTCGAGGTCACCTACCTCGAGCCCACCACCGACGGTATCGTCACTCCGGCCATGATCGAAGCTGCCCTGCGTGAAGACACCATCCTGGTTTCCGTCATTCACGTGAACAACGAAATCGGCACCATCAACGACATCGCAGCCATCGGCGAACTGACTCGTTCGAAGGGGATCCTGTTGCACGTCGACGCTGCCCAGTCCACAGGCAAGGTCGATATCGATCTGTCGAAACTGAAAGTCGACCTGATGTCGTTCTCTGCCCACAAGACCTACGGCCCTAAAGGCATCGGCGCCCTGTACGTGAGCCGCAAGCCACGTGTGCGCATCGAAGCCACCATGCACGGTGGCGGTCACGAGCGCGGCATGCGTTCCGGCACCCTGGCGACCCACCAGATCGTCGGCATGGGCGAAGCCTTCCGCGTAGCCAAAGAAGACATGGCCGCCGAAAATATTCGTATCAAAGCCCTGAGCGACCGCTTCTACAAGCAGGTCGAGGGCCTTGAAGAGCTGTACATCAACGGCAGCATGACCGCCCGTGTACCGCACAACCTGAATTTGAGCTTCAACTATGTCGAAGGCGAGTCGCTGATCATGGCGCTCAAGGATCTGGCGGTTTCGTCCGGTTCGGCCTGCACCTCGGCGTCCCTTGAGCCTTCGTACGTGCTGCGCGCCCTGGGTCGCAACGACGAACTGGCACACAGCTCGATCCGCTTTACGTTCGGCCGTTTCACCACCGAAGAGCAAGTCGACTACGCCGCGCAGAAAGTCTGCGAGGCCGTCAACAAGCTGCGCGTCCTGTCGCCGTTGTGGGACATGTACAAAGACGGTGTCGATATTTCCAAGATCGAGTGGGCGGCACACTAACTATAGAAGCCGCCACCCCGGCTCTGTAGGAACGTGGCGGAAAACGCAGGCGTTTCTACAGGGTTCCAGAGCGGCCCTGATGAGTGAGGATTCAGTACCATGGCTTACAGCGAAAAGGTCATTGACCACTACGAAAACCCGCGTAACGTCGGCAAGATGGACGCGGAAGACCCAGACGTGGGCACCGGCATGGTCGGCGCCCCGGCGTGCGGCGATGTGATGCGCCTGCAGATCAAGGTCAACGACAACGGTGTTATCGAAGACGCCAAGTTCAAGACCTACGGCTGCGGTTCGGCCATCGCCTCCAGCTCCCTGGCGACCGAATGGATGAAAGGCAAGACCCTGGATGAGGCTGTCACCATCAGCAACACCCAGCTGGCCGAAGAACTGGCCCTGCCGCCGGTGAAAATCCACTGCTCCGTACTCGCTGAAGACGCCATCAAGGCAGCCGTTCGCGACTACAAGCAGAAGAAAGGCTTGATCTAAGCATTTGGCGACGAGTAAGGAGTCAACGATGGCTATCAGCATGACAGAAGCGGCTGCGCAGCACATTCGCCGCTCCCTGAATGGGCGCGGTAAGGGTGAGGGGATTCGTCTGGGTGTGCGCACCACGGGCTGCTCCGGCCTTGCCTATGTGCTGGAGTTTGTCGACGAGGTGGTTGCGGAAGACCAGGTGTTCGAAAGTCACGGTGAAAAAGTGATCATCGACCCTAAAAGCCTGACCTACCTGGACGGCACCGAGCTCGATTTCGTCAAGGAAGGGTTGAACGAAGGCTTCAAGTTCAACAACCCCAACGTGCGCGGTGAATGTGGCTGCGGCGAAAGCTTCAACATCTGAGGCTATTCGTGGGTACTCCTTGTCATTTCGCTTTATTCGAGCTGCAGCCGAGTTTTCGGCTGGACCTCGAGCAGCTTGCCACGCGCTACCGAGAGTTGGCGCGTGGGGTGCATCCGGACCGCTTCACTGATGCGTCCGAGCGCGAGCAGCGCCTGGCGCTCGAGCAGTCGGCCAGCCTCAACGAAGCCTATCAGACCCTGAAAAGCCCGCCCAAGCGCGCCCGCTATCTGCTGGCGATGAAGGGGGGTGAGTTGCCGCTGGAGGTTACGGTGCATGACCCGGACTTCCTGATGCAGCAGATGCAGTGGCGTGAAGAGCTCGAGGACTTGCAGGACGAAGCCGACCTGGCGGGTGTCGCGGTCTTCAAGCGTCGTCTGAAAACTGCCCAGGATGCGCTCAACGAAAGTTTCGCGGCCTGTTGGGATGATGCGGCGCAACGCGAACAGGCCGAACGCCTGATGCGGCGCATGCAGTTCCTGGACAAGCTCACCTACGAAGTGCGCCAGCTAGAAGAGCGCCTCGACGATTAACCCCGTGTGCTGCCCGTGATGCACGCCTGATAGACAGATAAGACCTGATTACCATGGCCCTACTGCAAATCGCCGAACCCGGCCAAAGCCCTCAACCGCACCAGCGTCGCCTGGCGGTCGGGATTGACTTGGGCACCACCAATTCCCTGGTTGCTGCTTTGCGCAGCGGCCTGTCCGAGCCGCTTCCCGATGCGGATGGCCGGGTGATCCTGCCATCCGCCGTGCGCTACCACGCCGATCGCACCGAAGTCGGTGAATCGGCCAAGCTGGCTGCGTCTTCCGACCCTTTGAATACCGTGCTTTCGGTCAAGCGCTTGATGGGTCGTGGTCTGTCCGACGTCAAGCAATTGGGTGACCAACTGCCGTACCGCTTTGTCGGCGGCGAATCCCACATGCCGTTCATCGACACTGTCCAAGGGCCGAAAAGCCCGGTGGAAGTGTCAGCCGATATCCTCAAGGTGCTCCGCCAGCGCGCAGAAAGCACGTTGGGCGGTGAACTGGTTGGTGCGGTGATCACGGTTCCGGCTTACTTCGACGATGCTCAGCGCCAGGCCACCAAGGACGCGGCAAGACTCGCTGGCCTTAACGTCTTGCGCCTGCTCAACGAGCCGACCGCTGCGGCGGTGGCCTACGGCCTGGACCAGCACGCCGAGGGGCTGGTCGCCATCTACGACCTGGGCGGCGGTACCTTTGATATTTCGATCCTGCGCCTGACGGGTGGTGTCTTCGAAGTGCTTGCTACCGGCGGCGATAGTGCCTTGGGTGGTGATGACTTCGATCATGCAATCGCGAGCTGGATCATCAGCAACGCCGGCTTGTCGGCGGATCTGGATCCAGGCGCGCAGCGTAACCTGCTGCAAACCGCCTGTGCGGCCAAAGAAGCGCTGACGGATGCTGCTTCTGTAGATGTTTCCTACGGCAACTGGTCTGCCCGGTTGAGCCGTGACGCCTTCGACGCGTTGATCGAACCGATGGTGGCCCGCAGCCTGAAAGCCTGCCGCCGTGCAGTGCGTGATTCCGGTATCGAGCTGGAAGACGTCGGCGCCGTGGTGATGGTCGGCGGTTCCACTCGTGTGCCGCGTGTTCGCGAAGCGGTTGCTCAAGCCTTTGGCCGTCAGCCACTGACCGAAATCGATCCGGATCAAGTCGTTGCCATTGGCGCTGCGATCCAGGCCGATACCCTGGCCGGTAACAAACGCGACGGTAGCGAACTGCTTCTGCTCGACGTGATTCCATTGTCTCTAGGGCTGGAAACCATGGGCGGCCTGATGGAGAAGGTGATTCCTCGCAACACCACCATCCCGGTTGCTCGTGCCCAGGACTTCACCACTTACAAAGACGGCCAGACGGCCATGATGATTCATGTGCTGCAAGGCGAGCGCGAGCTGATCAGCGACTGCCGCTCCCTGGCACGCTTCGAATTGCGTGGTATTCCGGCCATGGTCGCGGGGGCGGCAAAGATTCGCGTGACCTTCCAGGTCGACGCCGATGGCCTGCTCAACGTCGCTGCTCGCGAACTGGGCTCGGGCGTGGAAGCGAGCATCCAGGTCAAGCCGTCCTATGGCCTCACCGATGGCGAAATCGCCAAGATGCTCAAGGATTCGTTCCAGTACGCCGGTGACGACAAGGTCGCCCGTGTCTTGCGTGAGCAGCAGGTCGATGCCCAGCGTCTGATCGAAGCGGTGCAGGGCGCCCTCGAGGTCGACGGCGAGCGTTTGCTGGACGCCGAAGAGCGCATGGTCATTGACCTGCAAATGCAGGAACTGTCTGAACTGATGAAAGGCACCGATGGTTATGCCATCGAGCAGCAGACCAAGCGTCTGTCGCAAGTGACCGATGCCTTTGCCGCCCGCCGTATGGACCAGACGGTAAAAGCCGCCCTGGCGGGACGCAACCTGAATGAAATCGAGGAATAATTAATGCCGCAGGTCATTTTTCTGCCACACGCCGAGCATTGCCCGGACGGTATGGTCGTGGAGGCTGAGACCGGCAAGTCCATCCTCGAAGTCGCCCATGACAACCATATCGAGATCGAAAGCGCTTGCGGCGGTGTCTGCGCCTGCACCACCTGCCACTGCATCATTCGCGAAGGGTTCAATACCCTGGAAGAGGCGGACGAGCTGGAGGAGGACTTTCTTGATCGCGCCTGGGGCCTGGAGGCGCATTCGCGCCTAAGCTGTCAGGCAAAGGTCGGGACGGAAGACATCACCGTGGAAATTCCGAAATATTCGCTCAACCATGCAGCCGAAGCGCCGCATTGATTCAAGGAAATGTCATGAGCCTGAAATGGGTTGATGTACAAGAAATCGCCATTCTGTTGGCTGATGGTTATCCGGATCTGGACCCTTATTCGCTGAACTTTGTCGCTTTGCGTGACATGGTCATGGCGTTGCCAGGGTTTGAAGATGAGCGGGACCGGGGCGGCGAAAAGGTCTTGGAAGCTATCCAGACTGCCTGGAAAGAAGAACAGGACTGACGCCTCCTTTACGCAGTTAGGCAATACCCAATAACCCGCGTATAATTCGCGGGTTTAATTTTTCGTAAATTACCGTTTCTGGAGTTACACCATGGCTGTTCAACGTACTTTCTCCATCATCAAGCCTGACGCTGTTGCAAAAAACGTCATCGGCAAGATCACCACCCGTTTTGAAGAAGCCGGTCTGAAAATCGTAGCTTCCAAAATCAAGCAACTGTCCAAGGCTGAAGCCGAAGGCTTCTACGCCGAGCACAGCGCTCGCGGTTTCTTCGGTGACCTGGTTGCTTTCATGACCTCCGGTCCTGTCGTTGTTCAGGTTCTGGAAGGCGAAAACGCCATCGCTCTGAACCGTGAGCTGATGGGCGCTACCAACCCTAAAGAAGCTGCTGCCGGCACCATCCGTGCTGACTTCGCCGAGTCCATCGACGCCAACGCCGTACACGGTTCGGACTCCGAAGCCGCTGCTGCTCGCGAAATCGCTTACTTCTTCGCAGCTACTGAAGTAACCACTCGCTAAGCACCGGCTTAAAGAGTGAGGGTGAATCCATGACGACATCGACTGTAAAAACCAACCTGCTGGGTCTGACTCAGCCGGAAATGGAGAAATTCTTCGACTCAATCGGGGAGAAGCGTTTCCGTGCCGGTCAGGTAATGAAATGGATTCACCACTTTGGCGTCGACGATTTCGATGCCATGACGAACGTCAGCAAGGCCCTGCGTGAAAAACTCAAGGCTGTCGCTGAGGTTCGTGGTCCTGAAGTGGTCAGCGAGGACATTTCCAGCGACGGCACCCGCAAGTGGGTGGTGCGCGTGGCGTCCGGCAGCTGCGTCGAGACTGTTTACATTCCCCAGGGCAAGCGCGGCACCTTGTGCGTTTCGTCCCAGGCAGGCTGTGCCCTGGACTGCAGTTTCTGCTCCACCGGCAAGCAAGGCTTCAACAGCAACCTCACCGCCGCCGAAGTCATTGGCCAGGTGTGGATCGCCAATAAATCCTTCGGCAGCGTTCCGGCCACCATCGACCGGGCCATCACCAACGTGGTGATGATGGGGATGGGGGAACCGCTGCTGAACTTCGACAACGTCATTTCGGCCATGCGCCTGATGATGGACGACCTGGGCTACGGCATTTCCAAGCGCCGCGTGACCCTGTCGACATCCGGCGTGGTTCCGATGATCGATGAATTGGCCAAGCACATCGACGTCTCCCTGGCGTTGTCGCTGCACGCACCCAATGACGCATTGCGTAACCAATTGGTGCCGATCAACAAGAAGTATCCGCTTAAGATGCTCCTCGATTCCTGCCAGCGCTACATGTCGGCCCTGGGCGAAAAGCGTGTACTGACCATCGAGTACACCTTGCTCAAGGACATCAACGACAAAGTCGAGCACGCGGTCGAGATGATCGAGCTGCTCAAGAACGTGCCGTGCAAGATCAACCTGATTCCGTTCAACCCGTTTCCCCATTCTGGCTACGAGCGGCCAAGCAACAACGCCATCCGCCGTTTCCAGGATCAACTGCACCAGGCGGGCTTCAATGTCACCGTGCGCACCACCCGTGGTGAGGACATCGATGCGGCCTGTGGCCAATTGGTAGGGCAGGTGCTGGATCGCACCCGCCGCAGCGAGCGTTATATCGCGGTGCGTGAACTGAGCGCAGCTGACGACATGCCGCAAAGCGCTGCAAACCGAAACTGAGAGAGGATCTCTATGCCCTTGCGCCTTGCGCTGCTTTTGCTTGTTACCGGCCTTGCGACCGGTTGCGTTTCATCGGGCCATGAGAGCCCCCTGCAAACCGGCAAAGGTCGTGACGAGGCGCGGGTTGCCTATGTGCAATTGGGCCTGGGTTACCTGCGCCAGGGCATGAGCGAGCAAGCCAAGGCACCGTTGAAAAAGGCCCTTGAGCTGGACAGCGACGATGCCGACGCCAATGCCGCGCTGGCCTTGGTGTTCCAGGCCCAGGCCGAGCCTGAACTGGCCGATCGATACTTCAATAAAGCCCTGGCCGCACGGCCTGCCGACCCTCGGCTGCTGAACAACTACGGCAGCTTCCTGTTCGAGCAGAAACGTTATGACCAGGCTTCCCGTTATTTCCAGCAGGCCAGCGCCGATACGCTCTATCCTGAGCGCTCGCGTGTATTCGAGAACCTCGGTGTGACGTCGGTGCGCCTTGGCCAGCGCGACGTTGCGCGCCAGCAACTGGAAAAAGCCCTGCACCTGAACAGTCGCCAGCCACGGGCGTTGCTTGAAATGGCTGAGTTGTCCTACGAAGACAGGCATTATGTGCCGGCACGTGACTATTACGAGCGTTTTAGCCTGCTCAGCGGGCAAAATGCACGTAGTCTATTGCTCGGTGTGCGTCTGGCGACGGTTCATGAAGAACGCGACACGGCCGCACGATTTGGCCAGCAACTCGAACGACTCTATCCCGGTACGCCGGAATATCAGCAATACCTGTCGGAGCAATGATGAAAGCGGCGCACCCGGAAGTTGTAGCAGCTAATCGCGTAAACCCAGGCGAGACCTTGCGTCAGGCCCGTGAAAGCAAAGGATGGTCCCTGGCAGAGGTGGCCCTCAAGCTCAATCTGACCGCCACATCCCTGGCCAACCTGGAAGCCGGCGCGTTCGACAAGCTGCCTGGGCACACCTTCGCCCGGGGTTATATCCGTGCCTACGCCAAGTTGCTGGGCATCGACCAGGCCGTGCTGGTCCAGGAATTCGATCAGTTCACCGGCACCGACTCCCAGGGCAGCAATGTGCATGGCCTGGGACGTATTGAAGAGCCGGTACGGGTTTCCCACACCATTTTGCGCATTGTCAGCCTGCTGCTGCTGATCGCCGTGATCGGCGGTGGCTTTGTCTGGTGGCAAGACCAGACGTCCTTGCGTACCAAGGACCTGGTCAGCAACGCCATGGAGCACGTCGAGGTCGAGAGCGCCGACGGCACCACACAGATTCACCCACTGGATGAGCCGGAAGACCAGGCGGTAGCCGAAGGTCAAGCGGCGTCCGAAGCGCCAGCCACTGCCGAAACACCCGCGCCGGAAACGGCGCCTGCGGTGACTGCTCCAGCACCAGCCGCACCAGCCACGCCGGCAGCGCCGCAGGCTCAGGCCCATGTGCCTGCCACACCTGCTGCGCCTGCCACGCAAGCCCCTGTGGCCCCGGCTACCCCGGCGGCGCCTGCGATTTCGCCGCCCACCACTCCAGCGTTGATCGCCGGTGATGGTCGTGTACAGATCACCTTCATCGCTGACTGCTGGACGCAGGTCACCGATGGCAATGGCAAAGTGCTGTTTAGCGGTCTGAAGCGTAAGGGAGATACGCTTGACCAGGGCGGCAAGCCTCCTCTGACGCTGCGTCTGGGCTTTGCCCGTGGTGCGCAAGTGGCCTACAACGGCCAGCCTGTGGACGTGGCGCCGTTCACCACTGGCGAGACCGCTCGCCTGAAGCTGGGACAATAGTCATGCACGGCGAATCTCCAATCAAACGTCGCGTATCGCGCAAGATCTGGGTCGGCTCGGTGCCGGTGGGTGGCGATGCCCCCATCGCGGTACAGAGCATGACCAACAGCGACACCAATGATGTGGCTGCCACCGTTGCCCAGATCAACCGCCTGGAAGCGGCCGGTGTGGACATCGTGCGTGTATCCGTGCCGGACATGGACGCGGCCGAGGCCTTTGGTCGTATCAAGCAACTGGTCAAGGTGCCGCTGGTGGCCGACATCCACTTCGATTACCGGATCGCCTTGCGCGTCGCGGAGCTGGGCGTTGACTGCCTGCGCATCAACCCGGGCAACATCGGTCGCGAAGACCGGGTGCGTGCCGTGGTGGATGCGGCACGTGATCGGGGTATTCCAATCCGCATCGGCGTCAACGCCGGCTCCCTGGAAAAAGACCTGCAAAAGAAGTACGGCGAGCCCACCCCGGCAGCGCTGGTCGAGTCGGCGTTGCGCCATGTTGAACACCTTGAACGGCTGAATTTCCAGGATTTCAAGGTCAGCGTAAAGGCTTCCGACGTGTTCATGGCCGTCGAAGCCTATCGCCTGTTGGCCAAGGAAATCGTGCAACCGCTGCACCTGGGGATCACCGAAGCAGGTGGTTTGCGCTCAGGTACGGTGAAATCTGCGGTGGGTCTCGGTATGCTGCTCGCCGAAGGAATTGGCGATACTATCCGCATCTCCCTGGCGGCAGACCCGGTAGAGGAGGTGAAAGTCGGCTACGACATTCTCAAATCCCTGCATTTGCGTTCCCGTGGCATCAACTTCATTGCCTGCCCGAGCTGCTCGCGGCAGAACTTCGACGTGGTGAAAACCATGAACGAACTGGAAGGGCGCCTCGAGGACCTGCTGGTGCCGCTGGATGTTGCGGTGATCGGTTGCGTGGTCAACGGACCAGGTGAGGCCAAAGAGGCCCATATAGGCCTGACCGGTGGTACACCGAACCTGATTTACATCGACGGCAAGCCGTCGCAGAAACTGACGAATGACAATCTGGTGGATGAGCTCGAAAGGTTGATCCGCGAGAAGGCCGCCGAAAAGGTCGCCGCCGACGCAGCGCTGATCGCGCGCGGCTAAGAACGAATTTAAGGATTTGATGTGAGCAAGTCTCTGCAAGCCATTCGTGGCATGAACGACATCCTGCCGGAACAGACGCCGCTGTGGCGCTATTTCGAAGGTACTGTCGCGCGCCTGCTGGATAACTACGGTTACAAGCAGATTCGCATGCCGATCGTCGAGTTCACCGAGCTGTTCAAACGCTCCATCGGTGAAGTGACCGACATCGTCGAAAAAGAGATGTACACCTTTGAAGATCGCAACGGCGACTCCCTGACCCTGCGTCCGGAAGGTACCGCCGCATGCGTGCGCGCGGTGCTCGAACATGGCCTCACCGGGGGCGGTCAGCCGCAGAAGCTTTGGTACATCGGCCCGATGTTCCGCCACGAACGCCCGCAGAAAGGCCGTTATCGCCAGTTTCACCAGATCGGCCTGGAAGTGTTCAACCTCGATGGCCCGGACATCGACGCCGAATTGATCGTGCTCACCTGGCGCCTGTGGGGCCTGCTGGGCATCCGCGATGCGGTCAAGCTTGAACTGAACAGCCTGGGCACCAGCGAATCCCGAGGCCGCTACCGCGTGGCCCTGGTCGACTACCTGAGCGCCCATCTGGACAAGCTGGACGAAGACAGCCAGCGCCGCCTGAAAACCAACCCGTTGCGTGTCCTTGATACCAAGAATGCCGACACCCAGGCGATCCTGGTCGATGCGCCGAAAATGGCCGATTACCTGGACGACGAATCCCGTGCACACTTCGAGGGCCTCAAGGCGCGTCTCGACGCGGCAGGCATTCCGTACGTAATCAATCCAAAACTGGTGCGTGGCCTCGATTACTACAGCAAGACCGTGTTCGAGTGGGTCACCGACAAGCTCGGCGCCCAGGGCACCGTGTGTGCTGGTGGCCGCTACGACGGCCTGGTCGAGCAGATGGGCGGCAAGCCGACCACAGGCGTAGGTTTTGCCATGGGCATCGAGCGGCTGATCCTGCTGCTGGAAACCCTGGAGCAGGTTCCCGAAGAGATCTCCCGTCAGGTGGACGTGTACCTCTGCGCTTTTGGTGAGGCCGCCGAACTGGCAGCCCTGGCCTTGAGCGAGAAAGTACGTGACCAATTGCCTAATCTGCGTCTGCAGATCAATGCCGGAGCCGGCAGTTTCAAGAGCCAGTTCAAGAAAGCCGACAAGAGCGGTGCGCTGTACGCATTGATCCTCGGCGATGACGAGTTGGCCCAGCAAGTGATAGGTTTCAAACCCCTGCGTGGCCAGGGTGAGCAACAGAACATTGCCTTTGATGCGCTCGCTGCGCACTTGGCCACCTGCGTCGTGCAGGGTTGAAGCTGTCGAACAGCCGAATTTAGCGATTAAGGAGTATTGGGGTGTCGAGTACTGATGATGAGCAGCTGGCCGAACTGAAGGACTGGTGGCAGCGTAACGGCAAGCCCCTGGTGACCGGCGGTCTGCTGGCGTTAGTGGTGGTGTTCGGCTGGCAGGCCTGGCACAAGTATCAGGCCAACCAGTCCCAGGGCGCCTCGATCCTCTATCAGCAATTGCTGGAAACTACGCTGACTCCGGACGGCAAGCCTGACACTGCGCACGTCGCAGACCTGGCCGGCAAGCTGAAGAGCGAATTTGGTGGCAGCACCTACGCCCAATACGGCAGCCTGTTCGTCGCGAAAGTCGCGGTCGACTCCGGCAAGCTGGATGACGCCGCGGCTGAACTGAAGGCGGTTGCCGACAAGCCGGTCAACCCGACTCTGGGTGAAATCGCACGTCAACGCCTGGCTCAGGTACTGGCGGCACAGAACAAGGCTGACGAAGCACTCAAACTGCTCGACGGCGATGCGGACAAGGCATTTGTAGCCACTCGCGAAGAGCTCAAGGGCGACCTGTTGGTCCAATTGGGTCGTACCGACGAAGCCAATGCTGCGTACAAGAAAGCCAAGGCGGCGCTGTCGGATGAAGCGGCGGTCGGTGGCTTACAAATCAAGCTGGACGACTTGGCCAAAGGGGATGCGTGACGTGATCCGTTGGAAACATGCAGCATTGCTGGCTCTGGCCGTTCTGGCCGCGGGTTGCAGCAGCAACAGTAAAAAAGAACTGCCTCCGGCCGAGCTGACCAGCTTCAAGGAAGAAGTGATCCTGCAAAAGCAGTGGAGCCGCTCCATCGGTGACGGTCAGGGCGAAACCTACAACATGCTGGTACCGGCGATCGACGGTGACAACATTGTGGCCGCTGACGTCACCGGCGTGGTGATCTCCATGGATCGCATGAACGGCGATGTGAAATGGAAGAAGGACCTTGAGCTGCCGGTGTCGGGCGCCGTTGGCGTGGGTTATGGCCTGGTGATGCTCGGCACGCTGAAAGGCGAAGTCGTGGCGCTGGATTCCAGCACCGGTGAAGAGAAATGGCGCGCGCGCGTGACCAGTGAAGTACTCGCTCCGCCTGCCACCAACGGTGACGTGGTGGTGGTGCAGACCCAGGATGATCGCGTGATCGGCCTGGATGCCAGCACCGGCCAGCAACGCTGGTTGTACGACAGCACCCCTGCGGTACTGACCTTGCGCGGTACCAGTGGTCCGGTTGTGACCAACAATCTGGCCGTCGCGGGTCTGTCGACCGGTAAAGTGGTCGCCCTCGATACCCAGAACGGCGTGCCGGCCTGGGAAACCCGTGTGGCCATTCCGCAAGGTCGCTCCGAACTGGACCGCGTGGTGGACATCGACGGTGGTTTGCTGCTGTCGGGTGAAACCCTCTACGTTGCCACCTACCAAGGCCGTGTTGCGGCACTGGACCTGCAGAGTGGCCGCATCAACTGGCAACGTGATGCCTCCAGCTACGCCGGTGTCGCCCAAGGGTTCGGCAGCGTCTATGTCAGCCTGGCATCCGGTACTGTTGAAAGTGTCGACGAGCGTTCCACCACTGCATTGTGGAGCAACGATTCCCTGGCTCGCCGTCAACTGTCGGCACCGGAAGTGTTTTCCAGCTATGTCGCGGTGGGCGACTTCGAAGGCTACCTGCACCTGCTGAGCCAGGTAGACGGTCGCTTCGTCGGTCGTGAACGCATCGACAGCGATGGCCTGCGTGCGCGTCCGCTGGTGGTGGGTAACATGCTTTATGTGTTTGGCAACAGCGGCAAGCTGGAAGCCCTGACCATCAAGTAAAGGTTTGACTATGCTTGGGGTAACTCCCAGGCGGCCCCGCTTCGGCGGGGCATGCGGCATGTGATTATGCTGCCCCGAGCACCAGCCGCTGCCTTGCAGCGGCTTTTGTATTTTCTGAAATAACGAAGTGGAGAGCCGCATGGTTCCCGTAATCGCCCTGGTGGGCCGACCCAACGTCGGCAAGTCCACCTTGTTCAACCGCCTGACCAGGACTCGCGACGCCATTGTCGGCGACTTGTCCGGTCTGACCCGTGATCGCCAATACGGTGAGGCAAAGTGGCAAGGGCGCTCCTACATCATTATCGACACCGGCGGTATTTCCGGTGATGAGCATGGCATGGACGAAAAGATGGCCGAGCAATCGCTGCTCGCCATTGAAGAAGCCGATGTCGTGTTGTTCCTGGTAGATGCCCGCGCGGGCTACACCGCTGCCGACCAGATGATTGGCGAGCACCTGCGCAAGCGCAACAAGCGCTCTTACGTCGTGGCCAACAAGATCGACAACATCGACGCTGAACTGGCCCGTGCCGAATTCAGCCCGATGGGCCTGGGCGACGCGATCCCGATTGCCGGTGCTCACGGTCGTGGCATCAACCAGATGCTGGAAATCGCCCTGCAGACCTTCCCCAAGGACGAAGAAGAGCCAGCCGAAGGCGAAGAGGAAGAGATCGTTGCCGAAGGCGAGGAAGCCAAGCGCATTCCTGGCCCGAGTGAAAAAGACGGTATCAAGATCGCCATCATCGGTCGTCCCAACGTCGGCAAGTCGACCCTGGTCAACCGCATGCTTGGTGAAGAGCGGGTGATCGTCTATGACCAGCCCGGCACCACCCGCGACAGCATTTACATCCCGTTCGAACGCAACGAGGAAAAGTACACGCTGATCGACACCGCCGGTGTGCGCAAGCGCGGCAAGATCCACGAAGAAGTCGAAAAATTCTCCGTGGTGAAAACCCTGCAGGCCATCAAAGACGCCAACGTGGTGATCTTCGTGATGGATGCTCGCGAAGGCGTGGTGGACCACGACCTCAACCTGCTGGGCTTTGCCCTGGAGGCTGGTCGGGCGCTGGTGATCGCGATCAACAAATGGGACGGCATGACCCCGAGCGAGCGCGACTACGTGAAGGTCGAACTGCAACGCCGGTTGTTCTTCGTCGAGTTCGCCGATATCCACTTCATCTCGGCGCTGCACGGTACCGGTGTGGGCAACCTCTATGCGTCGGTGCAGAACTCGTTCAAGTCGGCGGTCACCCGCTGGCCGACCAGCCGCCTGACCCAGATCCTCGAAGATGCGGTGAGCGAGCATGCGCCGCCCATGGTCAACAGCCGCCGAATCAAACTGCGGTATGCCCACCTGGGCGGCGCCAACCCGCCGATTATCGTGATCCACGGTAACCAGGTGGAGAAGGTGCCCAAGTCCTACGTACGCTACCTGGAAAACACCTACCGCCGTGTCCTCAAGCTGGTCGGTACGCCGATCCGCATCGAGTTCAAGGGCAGTGACAACCCGTACGAAGGCAACAAGAACACACTGACTGACCGTCAGGTGAACAAGAAGCGTCGTTTGATGAGTCACCACAAAAAGGCCGACAAGAAGCGCCGGGACAAGAGATAACGGCAGCTTCGAGTTGTAAGCGACATGCTGTAAGAGAGGGCTCCTTTGGAGCCCTTTTTTGTGCGCGCCAGTTTGCTCCTTGACCTGCTTGCAACTTGCAGCTTAAAACTTGCAGCTCACCCGAAGGGGGCTCCCATGATCACCAGCAAGCTGCCGAATGTCGGCACCACGATTTTCACCACCATGTCGCAACTCGCTGCCGAAACCGGCGCGCTCAACCTGTCCCAAGGCTTTCCCGATTTCAATGGCCCTAAGGCGTTGCTTGATGCCGTGGGCAAGCATATCGCCCTGGGGCATAACCAATACGCGCCCATGACCGGTTTGCCGATATTGCGCCAGCAGGTGGCCGCCAAGATTGCCCGCAGCTATGACGCCACGGTCAATCAAGACACTGAAGTGACCATCACGCCGGGCGCCACCGAAGCGATCTTCTGCGCGATCCAGGCGGTGATTCGCCAGGGCGACGAAGTGATCGTGTTCGACCCCAGCTACGACAGCTACGAGCCTTCGGCCGAGCTGGCCGGTGGTCGTTGCGTGCATGTGCCATTGAGCCTGCAAGGCTTCGCCCTCGACTTCGAAAAAATCAGGGCGGCGCTGTCGCCACGCACACGCATGATCATCCTGAACTCGCCGCATAACCCTACCGGCGCGCTGATCAGCCGTGCGGAGCTGGACCAGCTGGCCGAACTGATCCGTGACCGCGACATCTACCTGGTCAGCGATGAGGTCTACGAACACTTGGTGTTTGACGGCGTGCCGCATGTCAGCGTGCTCGCCCACGAGGAGCTGTATCAACGTGCTTTCGTGGTCAGCTCGTTTGGCAAGACCTACCACGTTACTGGCTGGAAAACCGGCTATGTCGTCGCACCGCCGGCGCTCACTGCCGAGCTGCGCAAGGTGCATCAATACGTCAATTTTTGCGGCGTGACGCCGTTGCAATACGCGTTGGCGGACTTCATGGCCGAACACCCCGAGCACGTGGATGAACTGCCGGCCTTTTATCAGGCCAAGCGCGACCTGTTCTGCGACCTTTTGGCGCCGTCGCGTTTCAGCTTCACACGGGTCGCCGGTACCTATTTCCAACTGGTGGATTACTCGCAGATTCGCCCGGACCTGGATGACGTCGCCATGTCGCTGTGGATGACCCGTGAACACGGCGTTGCCACTATTCCGGTCTCGGTGTTCTACCAGAGCCCGCCCCAAGGCCAGCGTCTGGTACGCCTGTGTTTTGCCAAACGCGAGGAGACGCTGCAGCAGGCAGCGGAAAAACTATGCGTGATCTGAGTGCGTTGCCCAACCTGAACATTGCCCTGGTCCAGACCACCCTGGCCTGGCACGACCGCCAGACCAACCTCGAGCATTTCGAGCTGCTGCTGGAGCAGGCCCGTGGCGCCGACCTGATCGTGTTGCCGGAAATGTTCACCACCGGTTTTTCCATGGAGTCGGCGACCCTCGCCGAACAGGAGTTCGGTCCGACCCATCACTGGCTCCAGGCCCAAGCCCGACAGTACGATGCGGTAATCACCGGCAGCGTGATCATCCAGGCCGCCGACGGCAGCCATCGTAACCGCTTGCTGTGGGCACGGCCGGACGGGGAAGTGCTGCATTACGACAAGCGCCACCTGTTCCGCATGGCGGGTGAGCACAATCACTACACCCCGGGCGAGCGTCAGGTGCAGTTCGAACTGAAAGGTTGGCGTGTTCGCCCGCTGATCTGCTACGACTTGCGCTTTCCGGTGTGGAGTCGCGATGCCCAGGACACCGACCTGCTGTTGTATACCGCCAACTGGCCGGGGGCTCGGCGCCAGCACTGGAACCGGCTGTTGCCGGCACGGGCCATCGAGAACCTGTGCTATGTGGCAGCGGTGAACCGGATCGGCACGGACGGCAAAGGCTTTGCCTACACGGGTGACAGCCAGGTGCTGGATTTTCAGGGCGAGACGGTGTTGAGTGCGGGGGAGGCGGACGGGGTGTTTCAGGTGAGCCTGGATGCGGCCGAGTTGGCGGCGTATCGCACCCGGTTTCCGGCGAACCTGGATGCCGACAGCTTTCAGTTTGTCTGACACACCGCTTTCGCGAGCAAGCCCGCTCCCACAGTTGAATACATTCCCCTGTGGGAGCGGGCTTGCTCGCGAAGAGGTGATCAGCATCACCCAGGATCCAAAGCAAAAAAGGCCCCTGGACTCACACCCAGGGGCCTTTCGCATTTCAGCAGCCAGTTACGCCGCTTTGGCTTCCTGCTGGCTCAACGAACGGTTCAGCGCACTGAACAGCGCCTTGAAGCTGGCAGTGGTGATGTTTTCATCGATACCCACACCGTGCACCGGACGCTCGCCGTTCACACGCAGTTCGATGTACGCCGCGGCCTTGGCGTTGGTGCCCGCACCAATGGCGTGCTCGTTGTAGTCCATGATTTCGACCGCCACCGGCAGGCCCGCCACCAGGGCTTCCAGCGCGCCGTTGCCTTTGCCTTTCCAGTGCAGGTTGGTTTCACCCTGGCCTTTGCTGGCGACTTCGACTTCAACGTGGCTGTTGCCGTTTTCTTCCTGCAGGCGATGGCTGACCAGCGCGTACGGGGTGTTGGCTTGCAGATACTCACGCTGCAACAGGCTGTAGATCTGCGCGGCAGTCATTTCCAGGCCCACGCGGTCGGTTTCGGCCTGTACCACTTGGCTGAACTCGATTTGCATGCGGCGCGGCAAGCTGATGCCGTATTCCTGTTCCAGCAGGTAAGTGATGCCGCCCTTGCCCGACTGGCTGTTGACGCGAATCACGGCTTCGTAGCTGCGACCGATATCGGCCGGGTCGATCGGCAGATACGGCACTTCCCACAAGGCGTCGTCTTTCTGCTGAGTGAAGCCTTTGCGGATCGCGTCCTGGTGCGAGCCGGAGAACGCGGTGTGGACCAGATCGCCCACGTACGGGTGACGTGGGTGCACGGGGATCTGATTGCACTCTTCGACCACCTTGCGGATACCGTCTATATCGGAGAAATCCAGCTCGGGGTCTACGCCTTGGGTGTACATGTTCAGGGCTACGGTGACCAGGTCGACGTTACCAGTACGCTCGCCGTTGCCGAACAGGCAGCCTTCGACACGGTCGGCGCCGGCCATCAGGCCCAGCTCGGTGGCGGCCACGCCGGTGCCACGGTCGTTGTGGGTGTGCAGGCTGATGATCACGCTGTCACGACGGTTGATATGGCGACCGAACCACTCGATCTGGTCGGCATAGATGTTCGGCGTGGCGCATTCGACGGTGGCCGGCAGGTTGAGAATGACTTTGTGCTCAGGCGTCGGATTCCACACCTCGATCACCGCGTCACACACTTCCTTGGCGAACTCCAGTTCGGTAGCACTGAAGGTTTCCGGCGAATACTGGAAGGTCCATTGGGTGTCCGGTTGCTGGGCTGCATACTTGACGAACAACTTGGCCGCGTTGACCGCGATGGCCTTGATCCCGTCCTTGTCCTGGTTGAACACGATGCGGCGGAAGGACGGCGAGGTGGCGTTGTACAGGTGCACGATGGCTTTTTTCGCGCCGCGCAGGGATTCGAACGTCCGCGCGATCAGGTCTTCACGCGCCTGGGTCAACACCTGGATGGTGGTGTCATCCGGAATGTGGCCCTCTTCGATCAAGGTGCGCACGAAGTCGAAGTCGGTTTGCGAGGCGGAAGGGAACGACGCTTCGATTTCCTTCACGCCCACGGCGACCAGGGTTTTCCAGAAACGCAGCTTTTTCACCGCGTCCATTGGCTCGATCAGCGACTGGTTGCCATCACGCAGGTCGGAACTGCACCAGATCGGCGCGGTGGTGATGGTTTTCGACGGCCAGGTGCGGTCCGGGATATCGATGGTCGGGAACGCGCGGTACTTCGAAGACGGGTCTTTGAGCATGCTCATCGGGAAAATCCTTGTTGTAGGGCCGAGAAGAGGCGGCCTGCCAGAAAGTGTTTATTGTGGATAAAGCCGGGGGCGAGGCAGATCGATTCAGCCTGGCAGTCGTGCGCTGACAAGGCACAGGCTGCGGTGCTGGCGACGCTGAATGAGGGTGTGAGAGGTTTTCATGAACTCAACCCTAACCGCCGAGGTGAAAGATGGCAAGCAGTCGAGAAAAATTGAGAGAAGTTCTGCTATTGGCGTGAGTGGCGAGATTTTATTGCTTTATTTATGGGTTCTGCGTGCTTTGTTTGCGCAGCATTTGCCGGCGGCGCAATAGAGGTGACTGGCGTGCGCCATCGCAGCAAGCCAGCTCCCACAGTTGAAGAGTGTTCCCATGTGGGAGCCGGGCTTGCCCGCGATGAGGCCAGTAGCCTCACCCTTCATATCAAGGCTGGAACGCGCCGATAAAGATCGCCGGGTCGACACGCGCATCGTTCAGGCTGATGTTCCAGTGCATGTGCGGCCCGGTAGCACGGCCGGTGGAACCGACCTTGCCCACGACCGTACCGCGCGCCAGTTGATCGCCCACCTTCACGTCGATCTTCGACATGTGGCAAAACATGCTGATAAAGCCCTGGCCGTGGTCGACGAACACGGTGTTGCCGTTGAAGAAGTAGTTACCGGTCAAGATCACTTTGCCCGCTGCCGGCGTTTTGATCGGCGTGCCCGCCGGTACGGCGAAATCCAGACCCGAGTGGGGGTTGCGCTCTTCACCGTTGAAGAAGCGGCGCACGCCAAATCGGCTCGACAGCGGCCCGTTCACCGGTTTGTCCAGCACCAGGTTGCTCGGCAGGTTCGGGCTGAAACTGCGGTAAGCCTTGAGCTGCACAGCCAGTTCGCCCTCGATGCGCTTGAGCTGGGCCGGGTCCGGGTTGACCTGGCTTTTGTTTTTCAAGGTGATGCGCTGTTCCGGGTATTTCTTGTAACCGACGATAAACGGCAGGTTGCGCCCACCGCTGCTGATGCGCTCGTTGCCCGGTTTGACCGTCAGCGGGATGCCGACGATCGCCAGCCAGTTGCCCTGTTCTTTCACCACCAGCACCGGTTTGCCCAGATAGGTGGCTTTTGGCGCGGTGGCCGCAGTGCCCAGGTCAACCACTGCGACGCCGCCCGGTACGGGCTTGTTCAGCGTGCGGGTGATGTAGCTGTCGGCGTGGGCGTTGAAGGCGAGGCACAACAACATCAGCAAGCTCAGGAAACGTGGCATCGATCAATCCAGTAACGAAAGGGTGGCGGGTGTCAGGTGGTTGTCTTCCACCCGCACTTGCAACTGGCCTTCACCGAGGCGTGCGGTCAGGCGCTGGCCGGTGTGGGTTTGCGCGGCATCGCGAATGGCTTGGTCGCGTTCGTCCAGCAAAATGCTGTAACCACGACCCAGGGTGGCCAGCGGGCTGACCACATGCAGCGTCTGCACCTGGCTTTGCAGCTGCAGACGGCGGGCCTTGAGGCCTTCACGCATGGCGCGGGGCAGGCGTTCGGCGAGGCTGTCCAGGCGTTGGCGCAGCAGGGCCAGTTGACGGCCCGGGTGCTGGCCGGCGAGGCGCGTTTCCAGGCGGATCAGGCGCTCGCGACGGGTGTTGAGGCTGCGTTCGAAGGCCCGGCGCAGGCGCATGTCCAAGTCGTCCAGGCGCTGGGCCTGCTGGCGCAGACGTTCGCCGGGGTGCCGCAGACGTCGCGCCATGCCTTCCAGGCGCAGGCGGTCGTGGGTCAGGCGGTTGCGCATCAGCATCACCAGGCGGCGGTGCAGGTTCTCGACCTGACGCACCAAATGGCTGGCGTCCGGCGCCAGCAATTCAGCCGCAGCGGAGGGGGTCGGGGCGCGGACGTCGGCGACGAAATCGCTGATGGACACATCGGTTTCGTGACCGACGGCACTGACGATTGGCGTGACGCAGGCGTCCACCGCACGGGCCACGGCTTCTTCGTTGAAGCACCAGAGGTCTTCCAGCGAGCCGCCGCCACGGGCCAGGATCAGCGCATCGAAGCCGCGTGCATCCGCCAGTTTCAGTGCGCGCACAATCTGCGGGATGGCTTCGCGGCCTTGCACGGCGGTAGGGATGAGGGTCAGTTCGACGTTCGGCGCACGGCGGCGGAACACGCTGATGATGTCGCGGATCACCGCGCCTGTCGGCGAGCTGACAATGCCGATGCGCCGAGGATGCACCGGCAACGGCACCTTGCGCTCGGCACTGAACAGGCCCTCGGCGCTGAGCTTTTCCTTCAACGCATCGAACGCCAGGCGCAGCGCGCCATCACCGGCGGGCTCCACGGTGTCGAGGATCAACTGGTAGTCGCCACGGCCCTCGAACAACGAAACCTTGCCGCGTACCTTCACCGCCAGGCCGTCTTTCAATGCCTGGCGCACGCGTGCGGCATTGTTGCGAAACAGCGCGCAACGCACTTGGGCGCCGCTGTCCTTGAGGGTGAAATACACGTGGCCGGAGGCCGGGCGGGCGAGGTTGGAGATTTCGCCTTCGACCCAGATATTGATGAACACGTCTTCCAGCAACACCCGTGCGCGGTTGTTGAGCTGGCTGACAGTCAGGACTTCGCGGTCCAGGCCCAGGCGGGCAAACGGGTCTTTAATCATGGTCGGCAGTTTATAGGCAATCGTGCAGGGTTTGACAGAACTGCTCCACCAGCGCACTGGGCTTTTGCGCACAGGCCAGGGCCACGGTGCTCAAGCAGTCCGGGTCGGCCAGGGATAAAAAGCGCACATTGGCTGGCGCGATGTCCTGCATGGATTTTGGTAACAAGGCAATACCGAAGCCGGCCTGGATCAACTGCAACTGGGTGGTTTTGCGCGACATCACCCGCGCGGCCTTGGGGAAGAATCCCGCACGCATGCACAATTCGGCTGACAGATAACTCAGTCCTCCGCGCTGGGGATGGGGGATCGAGATAAACGCTTCGTCCTTCAACTGCTCAAGTTCGACCGGTGTGCGGCTGTGGGCCAAGGCGTGATTCGGCGGCACGGCCAGCAACAATTGCTCGCTATACAAAGGCAGCACGCGTACGCCTTCACGCTGACGTAATACCGGTAGACGCAGCAGCCCCACCTCCAGGCGACCGTCGGCGATTTCTTCCAATTGCGCTTCGGAAGACAGTTTGACGATCTCCATCGATACCCCCGGGCAGCGTTCCAGCCAGGTGCCAATGCCTTGCAGCAGCGGGCCACTCATCGGCACCGTGCTCGAATGACTCAGACGCAGGGTTCCGAGTTGGCCATTGCCCACTTGCATGGCCATTTCGCTGGCCTTGAGCAATTCGTTGAGCAGGTTGCGCGCCCGTGGGTAAAACGCCTCTCCGGCGGCGGTCAGCCGGGGCTGGCGCGCCGTGCGCTCGAACAGCGTTGTTTGCAGGTGCTTCTCGAGCTCCTTGATTTGCCGGCTCAGGGCCGATTGCGCAACAAACAGGCGCTCGGCAGCGGCACTGAAGCTGCCGCTGTCGGCGATTTCGACAAAGTAGCGCAGTTGGCGGGTGGAAATCACACGTCATGCCTTTTCGAGATGGGTGGAGGGCTTTGAAGATATTAGTCGCAACCCTCGCCGATGGCTAAAGTGATGGACATCTCTTGCAAGGAATTTCCCATGGGCCCGGTTGAGCTGATGAATCAGTGGTCGTTTGGTGGTGTGGATTGGCTGGTGATCGGCCTGGGCATCGTCGTGGCCTATATCGTGTTCGGGATCGCCGGTTTTGGCACCGCATTGGTGGCGGGACCTCTCTTAATCCTTTTCATGCCCTTGTCGAAGATCATCCCGTTGCTGGTGCTGCTGGATTTTGTCGCTGCGTTCGGCAACTTGCTGCAATCGCGGCGGGATGTGAACAAGCCGGAACTGCTGCGATTGCTGCCGTGCATGGCGATTGGTTGCACCCTCGGCGTGGTGTTTTTGCTCAACCTGCATTCCGACCTGTTGCTGCTGTTGATGGGCCTGTTCATCAGCGCCTACGCGATCTACAGCCTGGCGGTGAAGGCGCGCCCCACGCAGTTGGCGGCGGGCTGGTCGGTGCCCATGGGCACGGTCGGTGGGTTGTTTGGCGCGCTGTTCGGCAGCGGTGGCTTTTTATACGCGATCTACCTCAACAGCCGGCTGCCCAAGGACGCGGCCCGCGCCACCCAGAGTGCGTTGATCAGTTGCAGCACCGTTGTGCGCCTGAGTCTTTTCCTGATTGCCGGGGTGTATGCGGATGTGCCGCTGTTGATGTTGGCGCTGTGCCTGCTGCCGGCGATGGCCTTGGGCCTGTGGTGTGGGCGCAGGCTGACGATGCGCATGTCCCGTGAGGCGTTTGTAAGGTTGGTGACGTGGTTGGTGCTGGCGAGTGGGGTTGCGTTGATTGGGCGTTACTTGAGCACTTGACCTCATTTTTTCAGGGATTAAGCTGCCAGCCTTCAGGGCCTCTTCGCGGGCAAGCCCGCTCCCACATTCGACCGTATTTCTCCTGTAGGAATGCGGCCACCTGTGGGAGCGGGCTTGCCCGCGATGGCGTCAGACGACACACCGCAGGACTTTCAGGCCTCATGAACTCCCAAAGCATCCTTGTCCCGAAAATCTCCACCTTGCCCGTCCATGAACCCCGCGCCCGGGCGATCGTGCGTTGGTTGGTGCGCAAGAACATCATCAAGGAAGAACTCACCACCTGCGGTCGCACCGGCAACCGCATGGGCCATGCCTTGGCCGATGGTGCCCGCGCCGTGGTGCTGCACCCCGAGGCGCTGCCGTTCAGCGAACCGGTCAACGGCCTGGAAATCATCTACAAGCGTTGCATCTACACCCCGGCGAAGGGATTTCTGGAAGAAGCCGGCTGCCCGGAGTGCCGCAAGGAGATCGGCGAAGCACTGTTCGAAAGCCTGGAAGACTGGATGCCCGGCCATACCGACAACTTCACCTGCCCGCTGTGTGGGCATGAAGATGACATCAACGGTTTTCTGTTCCTGCAGGAGTGCGGCTTTTCCAACCTGGGCTTTATCTTCAACAACTGGGCCGAGGCGGGGTTCAAGCAGAGCTTTATCGACGAGTTCGCCGATTGGCTCGACCAGAAGATGAGTTGGGTCAAAGTCGAGCTCTAATCCACTGATCGTTCCCAGGCTTCGCCTGGGAACGCGGCTCTGGACGCTCCGCGTCCCGTTGTCGGTCGGCGGCCAAATTTCTCCATCTATCAGTATTACCAAGTTTGTCAGAGTTTTACATTGAGCCCGACAGGGTGCGTGTATATAATGGCGCGCTTCCATTTTCCCGCTCGGGAGCCCCCGCGATGCTGCGTATCAGCCAAGAAGCTCTGACATTCGACGACATTCTCCTAGTGCCCGGTTATTCCGAGGTGCTTCCTAACGAAGTCAGTCTCAAGACCCGCCTTACCCGTGGCATCGAGCTGAATATTCCCCTGGTTTCCGCTGCCATGGACACCGTCACCGAAGCCCGTCTGGCCATCGCCATGGCTCAGGAAGGCGGCATCGGCATCATCCACAAGAACATGACCATCGAGCAGCAAGCTGCCGAAGTGCGCAAGGTCAAGAAGTTCGAAGCGGGTGTGGTCAAGGACCCGATCACCATCGAAGCCGATGCCACGGTGCGTGATCTGCTCGAATTGACCCGTATGCACAACATTTCCGGCGTACCGGTGCTGCACGATGGCGACCTGGTCGGCATCGTCACCTCCCGTGACGTGCGTTTCGAAACCCGTATGGACGTGCCGGTTCGCGAAGTGATGACGCCCAAAGAGCGTTTGGTCACCGTACGCGAAGGCGCCGACAAGAACGAAGTGCGCGAACTGCTGCACAAGCACCGTCTGGAAAAAGTGCTGATCGTTGACGACAAGTTCACCCTCAAGGGCATGATGACCGTCAAGGACATCGAGAAGTCCAAGGCCTATCCGCTGGCCAGCAAGGACGACCAGGGTCGTCTGCGCGTAGGCGCTGCGGTCGGCACCGGCAAGGACACCGGCGAGCGCGTCTCGGCCCTGGTGGCCGCCGGTGTTGACGTGGTGGTGGTCGACACCGCCCATGGTCACTCCAAAGGTGTGATCGACCGCGTTCGCTGGGTCAAAGAGAATTTCCCGGACGTGCAAGTGATCGGCGGCAACATCGCCACCGGCGCAGCTGCCAAGGCACTCGTCGAAGCCGGCGCCGATGCGGTCAAGGTCGGTATCGGCCCGGGCTCCATCTGCACCACCCGTATCGTCGCCGGTGTGGGCGTGCCGCAAATCAGCGCTATCGCCAACGTTGCCGAGGCCCTTGAAGGCAGCGGCGTTCCGTTGATCGCCGACGGCGGCATCCGTTTCTCCGGTGACCTGTCCAAGGCCATCGTGGCCGGTGCCTCCTGCGTGATGATGGGCTCGATGTTTGCCGGTACCGAAGAAGCACCGGGCGAAATCGAACTGTTCCAGGGCCGTTCGTACAAGGCGTATCGCGGCATGGGTTCGCTGGGCGCCATGTCCCAGGCCCAGGGTTCTTCCGATCGCTACTTCCAGGACTCTTCGGCAGGCGCCGAGAAACTGGTTCCGGAAGGCATCGAAGGCCGTGTGCCGTACAAAGGCACCCTGAGCGCGATCATCCATCAACTGATGGGTGGCCTGCGTTCCTCGATGGGCTACACCGGCAGCGCCAACATCGAAGAAATGCGCACCCAGCCAGAGTTCGTACGGATCACCGGCGCCGGCATGGCTGAATCCCATGTCCACGACGTGCAGATCACCAAGGAAGCGCCAAACTACCGCGTAGGTTGAGGCTTCCAGCAAAACGTTAAGTAACCGGGGCTGTTCTTCAGCCCCGAGTTGTTTCTGATTCATTAGACGAGACTGACTTCATGGCCCTCGACATTCACGCCCACCGCATCCTGATCCTCGACTTCGGTTCCCAGTACACCCAGCTGATCGCCCGCCGCGTGCGTGAAATCGGCGTGTACTGTGAACTGCATCCGTTCGACATGGACGACGAAGCGATCCGCGAATTCGCGCCAAAAGGCGTCATTCTCGCCGGTGGCCCCGAGTCCGTGCACGTGGCCAACAGCCCGCGCTGTCCACAGGCGGTGTTCGACCTGGGTGTGCCGGTATTCGGCATCTGCTACGGCATGCAGACCATGGCCGAGCAACTGGGCGGCAAGGTCGAAGGTTCCGAGCTGCGTGAATTCGGTTATGCCCGTGTCGACGTCGTCGGCAAGAGCCTGCTGCTGGACGGCATCGAAGACCACGTCGACGCCGATGGCCTGTTCGGCCTCGACGTGTGGATGAGCCACGGTGACAAGGTCACCAGGATGCCGGAAGACTTCCACATCCTGGCCAGCACCCCGAGCTGCCCGATCGCCGGCATGTTCAGCGACGAGCGCCGTTACTACGGCGTGCAGTTCCACCCGGAAGTGACCCACACCAAGCAGGGCGGTCGCATCCTGTCGCGCTTCATCCTCGATATCTGCGGCTGCGAAGCGCTGTGGACCCCGTCGAAAATTGCTGAAGACGCCATCGCCCAGGTCCGCGCCCAGGTCGGTACCGACAATGTGCTGCTGGGCCTCTCCGGCGGTGTTGACTCGTCTGTGGTAGCAGCCCTGCTGCACAAGGCCATCGGCGACCAACTGACTTGCGTCTTCGTCGACAACGGCCTGCTGCGCCTGCACGAAGGTGAGCAAGTGATGGCCATGTTCGCCGAGAACATGGGCGTCAAGGTGATCCGCGCCAACGCCGAAGACCAGTTCCTGAGCAACCTGGCCGGGGAAGCCGACCCGGAGAAGAAGCGCAAGATCATCGGTCGCACCTTCATCGACGTGTTCGATGCCGAATCCTGCAAGCTGGACAACATCAAGTACCTGGCCCAGGGCACCATCTACCCTGACGTGATCGAGTCGGCTGGCGCCAAGAGCGGCAAGGCCCACGTGATCAAGTCCCACCACAACGTGGGCGGCCTGCCTGAGGAAATGAACCTCAAGCTGGTCGAACCGCTGCGCGAACTGTTCAAGGACGAAGTCCGCCGTCTGGGCCTGGAACTGGGCCTGCCGTACGACATGGTCTACCGCCACCCATTCCCGGGTCCGGGCCTGGGCGTGCGCATCCTGGGTGAAGTGAAGAAGGAATACGCCGACCTGCTGCGTCGCGCCGACCACATCTTCATCGAAGAACTGCGCAAGGCTGATTGGTACCACAAGGTCAGCCAGGCATTCGTGGTGTTCCAGCCGGTCAAATCCGTTGGCGTCGTGGGCGATGGCCGCCGCTACGCATGGGTCGTGGCCCTGCGTGCCGTGGAAACCATCGACTTCATGACCGCCCGCTGGGCGCACCTGCCGTACGAACTGCTGGAAACCGTCAGCGGCCGCATCATCAACGAAATCGAAGGCATCTCGCGCGTCACATATGACGTGTCGAGCAAGCCGCCGGCGACGATTGAGTGGGAGTGATCCTGCGGTAGCAAGTACACGCTGAATAGCAAAACCCCGGCCTGGTGCCGGGGTTTTGTGTTTTGGGGGATCATTGAGGCCCGTCAAAAATGATCTGCGGAATAAAAGGCTGTTCAAACTGATTTGCATCATATACGGTTCATTTTGAATTTTTTTTGATAAGTGCACTGTATGGGATGCATTTTTATGCGCGATTTGGGCATCTTGATCAAAAGCCTTCGCAAGGCTGCCGGCCTCTCACAGAGTCAGCTCGCGCAGCGGCACGGCATGAGCCGCGCAACGATCTCCGGGATTGAGAACAATACTATTCCGGAAATCGGGATCCGCAAGGTTGCGGCCATCCTTGAAGGGTTGGGGTATGAGTTGACCGCGATTCCCAAACGCCGACGCAAGACCCTCGATGAATTGAAATCAGGAAACGTCCATGACGAGTCGAACTGATCGGTTATACATCGGTGCAGGTGGTGTGCCGGTTGGAACGCTCGGGCGACGGGAAGAAAACACACGCGATTCGGTTTTCTCGTACAACGAAAGGGTCGCCGACGAGAGTGCCGTTTCCTTAACGATGCCGGTACGCCTGGAGAGCTACAACTGGGAGTACGGAGTCCACCCATTGTTCGAGATGCACATCCCTGAAGGGCATCTCAAGGATGCTCTGGTGCGGCGTTTCAGCAAGTCTGTGAGGGGCTTTGACGACTTCGCTTTACTGAGCATCGTCGGCCCGCACCAACTTGGCCGCATCAGTATTGTCCACCAAGCGGGTGGCGAGTCGTTGCCTGAGGTCAAGCTCTCCGAGCTGCTGCTCTATGAGGGGGCAAAAGACCTGTTCGAGGAACTTCTGAAAACCTATGCGGCTTATTCAGGAGTCTCAGGTGTTCAGCCCAAGGTATTGGTGCGTGATGTTGACCCTGTACTCCCCGATGTTGAGCGCCTGACGCACCGTGGTGCCACGCATTTGGTAAAGGCGTTCAACGACTCGGAGTTTCCACAACTGGCAGCCAATGAGTTCTTTTGCATGCGAGCCGCGCTGCATTGCGGTCTCGACGTGCCTGAGTTCCAGCTCAGCCGACAAGGAACGCTCTTGGTGGTGAAGCGATTCGATATCGATAAAGGTGCCTACCTCGGCTTTGAGGACATGTGCGTTTTGTCGGGTTGGGGAACCGCGAAGAAATACGATGGCAGCTACCAGGGCTGTGCAAAGCTCATTCGCTCATTTGTCACACCCAGCCGTCTGGCCAGGACGCTGGAAGATTTCTTCTTGATGGTGGCACTCTCTGCCGGTCTCCAGAATGGTGACGGGCATCTGAAAAACTTCGGTCTGCTTTATGAAAACTGTGCCGAGGATGCCGATGTCTGGCTTGCCCCGGCTTACGACCTGGTGACCACCACGGTGTACAACAGCAATGACATCATGGGATTGTTGCTCGGTGGTTCGAAGGCCTGGCCAAAGCGCAAGATGCTGGTCCAGTTCGGGCGTAGCGCATGCGGTTTGTCAGAGGCCCGCTGCAACGAATTGCTGGTCAGAGTGCGCGATGGAATGAGTCGCGCGCTGTCAGAGCTCTCCGAGTACCGAAACACTCACCCCGCGTTCGACGCCGTGGGTGAAAAAATGGTCGGTGCGTGGGCGGCAGGGCTGGCGAGAAGCATTGTCCCGTCATGATTCGGCCGACTGTTCTGTCGGGCCATGACTGAGTTGTCCCGTACTCTCTGTGCCTACCGCCGCGCAATATCCGAAAAGTAAAACTTGTCCAGCGTATGCCGCGACTCGGTGTACTCGAACTGCCTTCCATCCTGCAAAAACGTCTGGTTGCTCACCACGATCACATGGCTCTGGCCCTCGAGGTCGAGGTGGGCCTGGTCGTCTTTGCTGCGGGGCAGGGCTTCGATGGTGCGTTGCGCGTAGCTGATCTGCAGTTGCAGCGTCTGTTCGATGAACGCATAGATCGACTGCGAGGCGATCTCTCGGTCCAGGCCCGGGATCAGCTCGGCGACGAAGTAGTTGATGTCGAGGATCACCCGTTTGCCGCCAATGTGCCGAATGCGCTTGATACGGGTGAGCAGGGTGCCCGGCTCGGCTTCGATGTGTTGCAGCAGCGAGCCCTCCAGCGGGATCTGGCCGAATTCGACGACTTCGGTGCGTATGTCATCGCCCAGATCGGCGTGGGTTTCGTGGAAGCTGACGATGCCGCCGAGCTGGAATTCGATCGGGTTGGGCGACAACACGAACGTGCCCTTGCCATGGATCTTTTGCGCAAACCCGCGCTCCTGCAATTGCTCGATGGCCCGACGTACGGTGCCACGGCTGGCCTGATAGGTGTCCATCAGTTCGGTTTCGGAGGGTAGCCGCGTACCGCGTTGCAGGCGTTCAGTGGTAATGCTCGCAAGCAGATCAGTGTAGATCTGGTTGTATTTACTCATGGGATGACTCTGTGCCCGTCTTGATGAAGGTGAACGGCGCGTTCAAGGCAGGAACCATAGTGGCACTGTTGGGGTTTGTCCATTAGACCCTTTGACGGCTGTGGCTTGCAGAGAGGCTGGCGGCTTGTGGCGGATAAACAATTTGTAACTCGTACAGACGAGTTGTTGCTTTAACTCGTACAGACGAGTACTTTTGGCCTCGGCGTGCTGCCAATGACTGCCCCCAATAAAAAAATCAAAGTGGAAACCAAGCATGAGCCACGACTATCCGAATATTGCCCGTGAGATTCTCGAGAACCTCGGGGGCCGCGACAACCTTGAGCAAGCTGCCCACTGTGTGACCCGCCTGCGCCTGGCGCTCAAGGACCCGAGCAAGGTCAACAGCAGCGCGTTGAACCAGGTCGACCTGGTCAAGGGTTCGTTCTTCACCGGTGGCCTGTTCCAGGTGGTGATCGGCCCCGGCGAAGTGGAAAAGGTCTACGCCGCCCTGCGCGAAGTGACTGGCCTTGCGGTCTCGACCATCGCCGACGTCAAGCAGAAGGGTGCCGACAAGACCAACGCCATGCAGCGTCTGGTACGGGTGTTCTCCGACGTGTTCATGCCGATCCTGCCCGCGCTGATCATCGCCGGCCTGTTGATGGGCGTGAACAACCTGATGGGCGCCAAGGGCATGTTCATCGAGGGCAAGACGCTGCTGGAGGCGTACCCGAACCTGGATGGCGTGTGGAGCCTGATCAACCTGATGGCCAACACCTCGTTCGTGTTCCTGCCGGCCCTGGTGGGTTGGTCGGCGGCCAAGCGTTTCGGTGGCAGTGAAATCCTCGGCATCGTGCTCGGCCTGATGCTGGTGCACCCGGACCTGCTCAACGCCTGGAACTACGGCAAGGCCGTGGCCGGTCTCGACGGTCAGAGCCTGCCGTACTTCGATATTTTCGGCTGGTTCAAGATCGAGAAAGTGGGTTACCAGGGGCAGATCCTGCCGATCCTGATGGCCGCTTTTGTGATGAGCGTGATCGAGAAATGGCTGCGGGCGCGGGTGCCCAATGCGATTCAACTGCTGGTGGTGCCGATCACCACCATCGTCGTGACTGGCGTGCTGGCCCTGGCGGTCATCGGCCCGGTCACTCGTCATCTCGGCATTCTGATCACCGAAGGCGTGGTCACCCTGTTCGACCTGGCGCCCATGCTCGGCGGCGCGATTTTCGGCTTGCTGTACGCACCGTTGGTGATCACCGGCATGCACCACATGTTCCTCGCCGTGGACCTGCAACTGATCTCCACCCAGGGCGGCACCTTCATCTGGCCGATGATCGTCATGTCCAACCTGGCCCAGGGCAGCGCCGCGCTCGCGGTGTTCTACACCACCCGCAATGCGCGGGACAAAAGCATGGCTTCCACCTCCGCTATTTCCGCTTATTTCGGCATCACTGAGCCGGCGATGTTCGGCGTGAACCTGCGCTTCAAGTTCCCGTTCTATGCCGCCCTGGTGGGCTCGGCGCTGGGCAGCATTTTCCTGTCGCTGAACAAGGTGCAGGCGACTGCCATCGGCGTGGGCGGGTTGCCCGGATTCATCTCGATCGTGCCGCACTCCATCTCGATGTTCGTGATCGGCATGGTCATCGCGATGGTGGTGCCGTTCATGCTGACCTACGCGTTGAGCATGAAGATCGTGCGCCCCGGTTATCGCGTCGCCTGATCCATTGCCATCGCTGGCAAGCCGGCTCCCACCTTGATCTGTGAACACATTCAAATGTGGGAGGGGGCTTGCCCCCGATGAGGCCCTCACAGCCAGCACCCAATCAATTGAAGGAACCCCCATGCAAGACTGGCAACACTCGGTGATCTACCAGATCTACCCCAAAAGCTTCCACAGCCACGCGGGTAACGCCACCGGTGACCTGCTGGGCATCGTGGACAAACTCGACTACCTCCAATGGCTGGGTGTCGACTGTCTGTGGATCACCCCGTTCCTGCGTTCCCCGCAGCGGGACAATGGCTACGATATCAGCGATTACTACGCCATCGACCCCAGCTACGGGACCATGGCCGACTGCGAGTTGCTGATCAGCGAAGCGGGCAAACGCGGCATCAAGTTGATGCTCGATATCGTGGTCAATCACACTTCCATCGAACACGCATGGTTCCAGCAGGCGCGCAGCAGCCTCGACAACCCGTACCGCGACTTCTACATCTGGCGCGACCAGCCGAACAACTGGGAATCCAAGTTCGGCGGTTCGGCCTGGGAATACGAGGCGCAAACCGGCCAGTACTTCCTGCACCTGTTCGACCACACCCAGGCCGACCTCAATTGGGACAACCCCAAGGTGCGCGCCGAGGTGTTCAAGCTGATGCGCTTCTGGCGCGACAAGGGCGTAGGCGGCTTCCGCCTGGACGTGATCAACCTGATCTCCAAGCCCGCCGATTTCCCCGAAGACAACACCGACGGTCGTCGCTTCTACACCGACGGTCCGAACGTGCACGAATACCTGCAGGAAATGCACCGCGAAGTGTTCGAGGGGCATGACCTGATCAACGTGGGTGAGATGTCGTCCACCAGCCTCGAACACTGCATCCGCTACTCGCGGCCGGAATCGAAAGAGCTGTCGATGACCTTCAATTTCCATCACCTGAAGGTCGATTACCCGAACCTGCAAAAGTGGGTGAAGGCGGACTTCGACTTCTTGCAGCTCAAGCAGATCTTCTCCGACTGGCAACTGGGCATGCAGGCCGGTGGCGGCTGGAATGCGCTGTTCTGGTGTAACCACGATCAGCCGCGCGTGGTCACGCGTTTTGGCGATGACGGTGAGCATCGCGTGGTCTCGGCCAAGATGCTCGCCACGGCGCTGCACTTCTTGCAGGGCACGCCGTACGTGTACCAGGGCGAAGAGCTGGGCATGACCAACCCGGGGTTCGACACGATTGAGCAGTACCGCGATGTCGAGACCCTGAACATCTTCCGCCTCAAGCTTGAGGCGGGTGAGTCCGCGGCCTCGAGCATGGCGGCGATCATGCAGAAATCCCGTGACAACGGGCGCACCCCAATGCAGTGGAATGCCGGGCCCAATGCCGGTTTCAGCAGCGGCGAACCGTGGATCGGCATCCCGGCCAATGCGGCGCAGATCAACGTCGAAAGCCAGCTGGATGACCCGGATTCAGTACTGCATCACTACCGCGCGCTGATCGCCTTGCGTCGTCATGAACCGTTGATCCAGGAAGGGGTCTATCGCGAGCTGCTGCAAGGCCATCCACAGGTCTGGGCGTATCTGCGCGAAGGCCACGGTGAGCGCCTGCTGGTGCTGAACAACTTCTATGGCACGCCCTGCGAAATCCAGTTGCCCGACACCTTGGGTGGCGTGGCGAGCGAGCAACGCCTGTTGATCAGCAACTATCCCGACTGCCCGATGCGTACGGGCACGGTGGTGTTGCGCCCATACGAATCGTTTGTGTTGCACCTCAAGGATTGAGACCCGCTGTACCCCCGTGTGGGAGCACGGGGCGCTTCAAACACCATAATAAAAATACCGGAGTGCTTCATGAAAACAACAATAAAGCTGGGCCTCGTTGCGTCTTGTCTGAGTCTGCCGTTTGGCGCCCAGGCACTGGAATTTGCCGGTTACCTGCGCAGCGGCGCGGGGACGTCCACGGGCAGTGGCCCGCAGCAGTGTTTCCAACTGCCGGGGGCACCCTCCAAATACCGTCTGGGTAACGAATGCGAACAGTATGCCGAGCTGGAACTGCGCCAGGACCTGCTCACCTTCGACGATGGTTCGGTGCTCAGCGTCGATGCCATGGCGTCGCTGTACAACAAGTACGACCGCGAGCTGAAATTCCAGGGCGAGAACAACGGCTCGGCGCGCATGCCGCAGATGTATGCGCAATGGTCCAACCTGCCCAGTCTCAATGGCGGTTCGCTGTGGGCCGGTCGGCGTTACTACAAACGTAACGACATCCATATCTCCGACTTCTACTACTGGAACCAGAGCGCCACGGGTGGCGGTATCGAGGACGTGCTGATCGGCGACCTCAAGTACAGCTACGCCATTTCCCGCAAGGACAACCTGTACCAGAAGGAATACGCGACCCGTCACGACTTCAACGTCGCAGGCTTCAAGACCAACCCCGGTGGCGAGCTGGAACTGGGCCTGAGCTACATCGACAAGGCCGGTGGTCGTGACGCCAACAGCGGCTGGGCGATCACCGCGCAGCACGTGCAAAAACCTTTCCTGGGCGGCAAGAACAAATTCGCCCTGCAGTACGGCGAAGGCCCCGGCACCGGCTTGGGGTATACCGGTGATACCAGCCTGGACAAAAGCAGCAAAAGCTACCGCGCCGTGGAGTTCTTCGACTGGCAGGTAACCCCGCGTTTCGGCGGGCAGATCGAAGCTGTGTACCAGAAAGATATTCGCCCCGGCAGCCAGGACCAGACCTGGATGTCGGTGGGTGTGCGTCCTGCCTATGCGATCAGCGAGCAATTCAAGCTGGTCACTGAACTTGGGCACGATCAAATCGACGCCACGGGCGGCACGCGCAAGCTGAGCAAATTTACCTTCGCCCCGACCTGGTCGCCCAAAGGCCCGGATTTCTGGGCGCGGCCGGAAGTGCGTTTGTACTACACCTATGCCACCTGGAACGAAGCGGCCAAGCGCGCGGCGAATGAGCTGGCGGCGGGGTCGGCGTTGTCCGACACCGGCTCCTACGGGACGGCACGGCATGGGTCGAACTTTGGTGTGCAAGTCGAGTATTGGTGGAAGTAATCCGCTCAATGTTTTTACAGAACAAAACCAACAGGTGAAGTCATGACCACAACTCAACCCCTGGAACTGCAGGCACCCCTGTCCGGTGTGCTGCTGGCGCTGGACAAGGTGCCAGACCCGGTGTTTTCCAGCCGTCTGATCGGCGACGGTCTGTGCATCGACCCTACGTCGCAGACCCTTTGCGCACCGTTGGCCGGGGTGATCAGCGATATCCAGGACAGTGGTCATGCGGTGACTGTCACCGACGACAACGGCGTCCAGATATTGATGCATATCGGCTTGGACACCGTGAACCTGGCGGGCCAGGGCTTCACCCGGTTGGTGCAGGAAGGCCAGCGGGTGGAGGCCGGGCAACCGCTGATCGAATTCGATGCCGACTACGTGGCGCTCAATGCCCGGAGTCTGCTGACCCTGATGCTGGTGGTGAGCGGCGAGCCGTTCACCTTGCTGGCGGACGGGCTCGTAGAAGCAGGCCAGCCGTTAGTGCGGTTATCCCCAGGTGAAACGCTTGAAGCACCCGAGGAAGAGGAGGGCGATGCACTGTTCTCCAAACCGTTGACCCTGCCCAATGCCAATGGCCTGCATGCGCGTCCTGCGGCGGTGTTTGCCCAGGCGGCGAAGGGCTTCAACGCCAGCATCTACCTGCACAAGCAAACCCAGAGCGCCAACGCCAAATCGTTGGTGGCGATCATGGCGCTGCAGACCGTGCAGGGCGATACGTTGCAAGTGAGCGCCGCCGGCGAGGAGGCCGAAGCGGCCATCGAGGCGCTGGTTGAGCTGTTGCTGCAAGGCAGTGGCGAGACGGTTGCGGTTGCCGCCGAGGTGGCTGAGCCGAATGTGTCGGCGACGCTGCTCAAAGGCGTGTGTGCCTCGCCCGGTTCGGCATTTGGCCAGGTTGTCCAAGTCACCGAACCTGAACTGAACATCCCTGAAACGGGTGCCGGTGAAACCGCCGAACGAGCCGCGCTGGAGCGTGGCCTGCTGGCGGCAAACGAGGCGTTGCAAGCCCTGCAAGACAAGGCTGCCGGCAGTGCCCAGGCGGAAATTTTCCGTGCCCATCAGGAACTGCTCGAAGACCCGACCCTGCTCGAACAGGCTCACGTGCTGCTGGCCGAAGGCAAGAGCGCCGCGTTCGCCTGGAACAGCGCCACGGCGGCCACGGTGAAATTGTTCCAGGGCATGGGCAATGCATTGATCGCCGAGCGTGCGGCGGACCTGGCCGATGTCGGCCAGCGTGTGCTGAAGCTGATCCTGGGCATTCAGGACAGCGCCTTGGCGTTGCCGGAGCGGGCGATCCTGATTGCCGAGCAACTGACGCCGTCGCAGACCGCCAGTCTGGATACCACCAAAGTGCTGGGGTTCGTCACTGTCGGTGGTGGTGCCACCAGCCACGTGGCGATTCTCGCCCGTGCCCTCGGCCTGCCGGCGATCTGCGGTGTGCCGGTGCAGGTGCTGGCGCTGGCCAATGGCAAGCAAGTCTTGCTCGATGCGGATAAGGGCGAGTTGCACCTGGACCCGAACCTGGCCGAAATCGAACAACTGGAAGTGACTCGGCAACAGCAAGTTCAGCGCCGCCAGCGTGACCTGGCCCGGGCGACCCTGGCTGCCGTGACCCGCGATGGGCATCACGTGGAAGTCACCGCCAACGTCGCGTCGTTGCAGGAAGTGGAGCAATCCCTGACGTTGGGCGGCGAAGGTGTGGGCCTGCTGCGTTCGGAGTTTCTGTACCTGGATCGCAACCGCGCGCCGAGCCCGGATGAGCAAGCCGCGACCTATACCGCCATCGCCCGTGCTCTGGGCACCGAGCGAAATCTGGTGGTGCGCACCCTGGATGTGGGCGGTGACAAGCCCCTGGCCTACGTGCCGATGGACGCCGAAACCAACCCATTCCTCGGCTTGCGCGGCATTCGTTTGTGCCTGGAGCGCCCGGAACTGCTGCGCGAACAGTTCCGCGCCATTCTGGCCAGCGCCGGTTTTGCGCGGCTGCATATCATGCTGCCGATGGTCAGCCTGGTCTCGGAGTTGCATCTGGCCCGCAAGATCCTTGAAGAGGAAGCACAGGCACTCGGGCTCACCGAATTGCCGAAGCTGGGCATCATGATCGAGGTGCCGTCCGCCGCCTTGATGGCCGATGTGTTCGCGCCCCACGTGGACTTCTTTTCCATCGGCACCAATGACCTGACCCAATACACCCTGGCGATGGACCGCGACCATCCGCGTCTGGCCAGCCAGGCCGACAGTTTTCACCCATCTGTACTGCGCTTGATCGCCACCACCGTCAAGGCCGCGCATGCCCATGACAAGTGGGTCGGTGTGTGCGGTGCATTGGCCTCCGAAGCCTTGGCAGTGCCCGTGCTGATCGGGCTGGGCGTGGACGAGTTGTCGGTCAGCGTACCGCTGATCCCGACCATCAAGGCCACGGTTCGCGAGCTGGATCTGGCCGACTGCCAGCTCATCGCCCGTCAGGTGCTGGGCCTGGAAGAAGCCTCCCAAGTGCGTGAGGCGTTGAGCCAATACCACGCGGCCACCGTTGAAACCTCACTTGTCGTGGAGCACTGAGCATGTTCGAGAAATTGCAGCGGGCGTTCTGGAAAGCCCTGACCCCTGACTTGATTGCCGAGGCCGTCACGGCGCCGTCGGCATCGTCATCGCAGAATCTGTTGTCGGCTGACGTACTGAGTGCGTTGGGCGGCGCGGAGAATCTCAAGTCGCAGCAACGTGTGGCGCTGACGCGGGTGCGGGTGCAGTTGCAGGATGCCGGGAAGATGAACAGTGGAGCGTTGACCGCAGCCGGTGTGCCTGGCGTGATGGTGTTGTCAGACGGCGTGGTGCATTTGCTTACTGGTCTTTAAGACGACGCAGACAACCTGTGGGAGCGGGCTTGCCCGCGAAAGCGGTGGGTCAGTCAGCACATTCAGTGGCTGACACTCCGCA